>CAYSGM010000033.1:1861-24408 GCA_964430595.1 uncultured Candidatus Cloacimonas sp. | reverse complement strand
CCTAATCGGGAGGGGTTGAGACGTTGTTGTCATAGTAACTCCTATATGTTAATTGAAAACTTGTAATGACCTCCCTAATCGGGAGGGGTTGAGACTGTCTTCAAGACAGAGCACATTGAATCAAATTCATCTTGTAATGACCTCCCTAATCGGGATGGGTTGAGACTCAATGATGCTATTCTGGCGCTTCTAAAGGGTTATCCCTTGTAATGACCTCCCTAATCGGGAGGGGTTGAGACATAAAGGCTTCGTATTTATCTTTTGTAAGAGGTGCTCCCTCGTAATGACCTCCCTAACCGGGAGGGGTTGAGACATTGCCTGCTCCATGGAAATGGAGGTGCGGACGACTCGTAATGACCTCCCTAATCGGGAGAGGCTATCACCTAAATACCTACATGTGCTCAGATGGGAGTTCCAGATAAACATCGCAGACTTGCTTGCATTAATGGAAGAATGCGTTGTACTGTCCCCCAGCTGGATAGGAGTCTTGAGATTCGTAAATAATGACGAAGAGAATTGTTCCTGTAGAGCCTGCGCTATATTAGCTTGCCCCCGGAGGAAACAACATAGTTTATTCATAATATTCTGCTTGACAGATGTTGTAAAGTTATAAAGGATGAAAAACATAATATTTGTAGAGGAGCGTAAGATGAGAACTTATTTCTGGGACAGATACAGGATTCGCAGCCGGGCGAAGAAAGATGCTAAATTGAACATTCCTCCTGTGGAATATGACGGGAAAGAAGGAAGGATATCTTTTACTGAGCAGGGCTTGGAAAATGGCTGCAACAGAGACATTAACCAGTTGGTGAAAGTGTGGAAAGATAACGAGAATGAAATCCTGAGAGATATGGATACATTTTCCAGCAGTGTGAAAGGATGCATAAAAAGGTATTCGGAAAAATTGAAGGAATATAAGGCGAAATATGGTCCCGACGCTGGTCCTGATCCCAAAACAGGACATTCTTTCTGGACCTGGTTGTTCATCATCCTTTGTCTGATAATTGAAGCGTCTCTAAATGCTGCAGCTTTTCGGATGCTACGCGACAGTGCTTTGAATACCTGGATGATAGCACTATCCCTGTCAATCAGTATCACATTTCTCGCACATTATTGGGGTAAGCTGGTAAAAAGCAGGGATAAAGTGTTGTTTGAAACTATCTCCACCATAGGAATCCCAATTGTGGCTATCGTTATAGCGTATTTCGTTGGTATTGCCCGAATGAACTCCGCTATCAGCCGAGGAATAGACCCCGCTTCAATCAAGGTGTCCTTTGCCATATTCATTATTGTGAACCTGGTTGCTTTTCTGATGACGGTTTACACCAGCTATAAACATAGCCCTATCTTTCCCAGACTTCAGCAGCCTTATAACGAGTTTAAACGCAGAAGACGGCAATTTCATAATCGGATTCAGTCCCTACAGAAATCCTTGAATGAAACAATCTCGGGGATAAATGACAAGATTATGACTGCTGAATTTTACCGGCAGGAGTATCAGCGGAACAATCAACTGGTTAGAACTGCAAATGGAGTGGATAGTCCAAAACACTTTAGCAGTAATGAGTCATGGAAAGTTAATGCCAAAATCCCGGAAGAACTGAAAAAATATATGTACTTAACCAGCCCTACGCAAAGCTATATGAAAGATTTGGAGGCAAGCCACAAAGAAATGACCGAATGTAAAGCCTCACTTGGCAAAGTGGAAGGTTAGAGAATGAAAGCGAAAATAGTTTTGATTGTTATCTTGCTGGGATTATTGACATCTTGCGGCAAAGCTAAAGAAAAAGTGAAATCAATGGTAAAAGGGAGAGTTCCTACAGATGTTCTGGTTCTGATAGATGCCACCTCCAGCAGCACAAAATTCCTTAAGGATTACCAAGACGGCTTGAAGCAACTGGTGGAGACATTACCCCCGCAAACGACTCTTAGTGTGGGATGGATAAATGATAATACCGAAGCAAGTTTTTTACCATTGGTAAAGGTGAAGCTTCCCGGATTCAACTTTATGAAGGACAGCGAATTGGATGTACATGATGCCAAAAAGAAAATGGTAGATTCGGTGAATACCACCCTTGAGAATAGCATATCCAGCATTAAGCCCACTTCCACATCGGACATACTATCTTCCTTTAGACTCGCACAAAATTATCTAAACGAGGATAATCACACAAGGTATCTCTACATATTTTCGGATATGCAACAAAATAGTGATCCCGCTCTGGGTAAGATTGAAAACTTAAATGATACACAGACAGAAAAGAAGATAAAGCTTTTAAAAGAAAGTTCCAAGCTGCCTGATCTCAGCGGGATAAGCGTCTGCGTTATTGGAGCATACAATAAAAATAACGACGCCTATATCGCCTATCAGAATTTCTGGCAAAAAGTGATTACCGCATCCGGTGCGAAATTGGAATACTATGGTCATGCTTACAAGGTGTTAGATTTTAAATAAGGCGATGTAGGATGAAAAAAAACAAGGGCAGGAATGTACTTGTAGCCACATTGGGGCTATCCGCTGCAGTAATTAGCGAGACAGCCAATAAACTGGAAGCTGAAGGAACCACACTGGACAGGATTATAGTGGTGCATACAGATGACGAAAGAGTATGGGAAAAACAAACTGCCCATGGCGTGGGGATTGGGCTCAGCGATTTGATACAATACTATGCTAATAAAAAGGGTGTGCCGGGATTCGTTGAAACGGTGAGTTTGGGAATGGATGATATTCTTTCTTTGGAAGATAACAAGGTTATGTTAAAAATCCTTGTCAAAACCATCGACCGGTATCAACAGAAAGGTTATCAGGTGCATGTGGCAATTGCCGGAGGCAGAAAAACTATGTCCGCCATGGCTCAATTTGCGGCTTGCCTGATGGGCTGTGCAGGTTTGTACCATGTCCTTGTGAGCGGTAACGAAAAGACCCTGACTGAGCAATATGGTTTTGAGCTTGGCCCTGAATTGATAACCTTGGTAAACATCCCGGTGATCGACTATTCATTGATTCTGGCAAATCAGCTTTGTGAAACGGATGGCTCCGGGGAGAGAAAGGACTTGTCCGCTTTTTTGCATAAAGCGGATTATGACGTTGGGGCTCTAGTATCCAAAATTAACGATAGTCTTGCCAGTGAGCACAGTTGGAAGTATCTGAAATCTGTTTACGAAAAAAAACATAACCTTTACCAAAGCTTTACGGAATTGCTTTCTGCTCTTTTGCGGGCTGCCATATCCGGCATCAAACCATATCCCATAATTGAAGCCAGAATAAAGGAATTTGGTAGTTTTTACGATAAGTATCAGAAATGGCTGCATGACCCCAGCCGTAAGATTAAGGATATATCAGATATCACCGATCTGGCAGGTCTGAGGATAATATGTTACAGCTTGGGGGACATGGAAAAAGTAAAAGAGATCATCTATGAGCTAAGCCAACAAAAACAACTAAAACTTATTAAACCCTCCGGCAAGAAAGCCGATTCATTCGGCGGTGTGGCAGTTAACAAGGATTTTGGCTACATAGCCTACCATTATGATGTTAGTTTTTGTGGCGAGCGGCTGAAACTTCCCGAATATAAAAACATGAAAGGTTTAAGAGCAGAAATCCAGATAACTACCATTATGCATCATGGCTGGGCAAAGCTTGAACATGGGCTTAGGTACAAATCTGAAGAATATGAGATAATGGCTGATTCGGATAAAGCACAAATTAGCCTTTATTTCCAAACAGCGATGATGTCGCTTAACGATTCCCTAAATTATATTGACTCCATTCAGAATCTATACGGTAAGAACACCGATGGGAAAGCACTTACTAAGGAAGGAGAAGTGTAACCCCAAACATAATAGCCCTAATGAAATTGATATCTGCTTTTATCCCCCCCCCCTTGGTTAAGCAACCGATACCTGAAACTGGTCTGAGCCATATATCTAACCCTAACGATCTGTACTTTGTTAAACTGTCTTAATGGTTTATTGTCCTGTTAAGCAGCATTTCTTCCACTCCATGCAGGTAGATCAGGTTTTCCTGCTCGCGGAATAGTTTGTATGCTGCCTGGCGCAGTTTTGATCTTAATTCAGGCTGGGGCTTCCGGGTAATGATCTGCTGAAGCATATACAGAAGGCTATCCTTGCCAAAGAGTGATTCCTCATTGGCGATCAGCTTATCCCAATCTCCCATCCTGAGATGGAGAAACTGTTGCTGCATGGTCACGCTGTCTATCCCTAAAAAGTCCATAAGGATGTCCTTCATTCTATCAGAATCAGGTAGGTTTGGTGAATCGGCTTTCAGTGTCTGTTGACTGATGCGGCTTACAAGCGAGAAAGGATTGTCTCTGATGTTAGTGTCAAGCCTTAGCAGCTTGTTTATTTCGTTCAGTTGTTCATGCTTTTTCCACTCATTACGTTGATAGAACAGTTTCCTTAGATTATTCACATACACCGTTGTTTCTTTGCCCTTCAGGACGATGGTGTCATAATCGTCCACGATAATAGCGGGATCCTTCAGCCCTCTGATGATGCGTTTCACGCTGCTTTCAAGCAGTGATATCGCCCACATGCAGGCGATATCGTATTTCGCCTGGTACAGGGCACTTAACAGGCGCAGGGTAGCAGTCTCGAATCCACTTTCACACATTGACCACGAAAGGTCATGCACCAAAGGATCCAGGGATTTTCGGATAAGGGAATCATCCGGCAACGCCATTAGAGCCACAATTGCCTTGTAAATCTGTTTGGCAAGGTCTGTATCAAGCTGCAACAGTGCAATGTCGAACCCGCGCTTCAGTTCAAAATAGCGATTATACCTTCCTGCCAGAGGATCATATACAAAGCCGCTTTTATCTTCGGGTATCTGAAGCACGATGCGGTTTGAGGATACAAGCAGGTGGTCCAAAACAGTACCCAGACACATTCCCACCTGGGATAACCCGCCCGATGTGCTGCAGAACACGTTACAATCCTGATAGTCTTTTATTATGGGGAGCAGTTCATTATAAATGGTAGGATACAGGAATCCCTCTCTGTTTATATCACATATAGATAGTAACGCAACCACTTCATCCTCGCTTTTCAGCTTTGTAAGCCTGGAGCTGCGGACTTGTTTGAATTGACTATAGTTTCTGCCCAATCCAATAAGTATGGTCTCCACGGCTTTTGGCAAACCCAATTCCCTCCTAACCTGCTCAACCGATAAATTCTCGCGAATAGTGGTAGCAAATTCAGGGCTAAAGTCATTCTGGATCTTATCAATCAAAAACTCCGTAAACTGCTTGGCTACCGGGTATCCTGCCTCATCTAAGCGAAGTAAAATTTCCTGCAGGGGGTTCAATAGTTCTTTTCTATCTGTATAGATCAACAGAATAGAATCAGGTACTGCCCTGTACAAGCTGCTCATGGCAAAGATTGCCTTTTCCAACAAGGGAAAGCAATACCCAACAGTTTGTTCGGTCTGTTTGCCCTTTCTCTGATCCGGGATGCGGATACAGCTTTTGAAATCTTTATCCAATATGGGCATGCTGTCAAGTCTGGTTTTAAACTTTTTGCCATCAACGTTTACAATCTTCATTACGTCTCTGGATCCCAAGGTGAGGATCAACAGGTTTTTCTTCATTTTATGCTCCTGGGCGGTTAAGCTTACCAAGCCCTTCATTTCGCTAAGACTGTCGTTTTCCTGCTTCGCATTTACTTGCACGATATTCATCAGGGGATGCCTGAAAATTGTTCCAAACAAGTCCGGATCGTCAGAATCATTAGACCTGCACAGCAAATTACTGTTTCCAAAAAGCACAAATCTGCGTCTTGCTCTGCTTAACGCAACATTCAATCTGCGCTTATCTTTCAAAAAACAGGTGCTTCCTTTTCTTGTAACCGTTGAGTAGATAACAACATCCGCCTGTTGCCCCTGATAGGCATCAATAGTGGATATACTGAAGTGAAACATGCGATTTAGCACTCTATAGTATGGGAAAAACAGCTTGTGCAAAACCCCGCACTGAGCTCTGTAGGCTGAGAGTATCACTACGGAACTTATTTCAAAACTCTTCGATTGCTCAGTAAGAGTTTGCAAAACATATTCTCTGATCTGTTTGGCTTCCTCAATATTGTATTTGCTGTTTCCGAATGATGTAAAGTGCTTTCCCGTTTTGCAATCATACCAATACAGAGCGTCTTTATCCTGATCCGGGGTTGATGATACACCGCAGCTAACTTGTCCTTCGTAAAACAAATCACTAACTATATCCCCAATGGGAGCAACCATTCTGTGCTGGCTATTCAGCAGAATTTTGCGGTTATCAGGCAAATCATGAATCATCATTTCAAATAGGCTTGTTTCCCACATTTCTGTCTTGTCTTTATCCAATTCGCTTAGCTCGCCATCCGGGAGCTCCTCCACCATGGGAGGTAACTGTTTGTGGTCTCCCACAAGAATGAGTTTCCTTGCGCAGATAATGCCGGGCAGAGTTTCCGGGAATGATGCCTTGCCGGCTTCGTCTATAATGGACAGATCAATGGCTCCCAGGCGTTCATATTTCACCGAGGGGATGCTTCCCAAGGTTACTCCAATGATTCTGGCATGGACAGGGATATTCATTTTAGTATAGAAGGGAGTTAGTTTGGGAGATATCTTACTCAGGACATTATCTGAACCCATCCGGCAACAGAGTTTTGCCATCCTGGGATCGCAGACCAGATCTTCCATAGCATTATCCACTGCGACATGAGATTGAGACGTTATCAGTATCCTACTTTTGGGATTAAGAGCTAATTGGGCGCGCACTATCTCTATGATCACAGTGGTCTTTCCTGTTCCGGGAGGACCCTGAATCAGATATATATCCGGGCTTGATAATGCCCCGATAATCGCATTTCTTTGGGTGAGATTAAGCATAGGATTTTTAATATTCACTTCATGCAGGTCATAAGGTGGACAGAGTCGGGGATAGATTATTGCCTGATGCAGGCCTGAGCTTTGCATTTCCCCTTTTCTAAAGCGGTTAAGAGCATCCTCCTGGTTGCGCAGCCCGGGTATTTCACTTAAAAAGAGCAACCCCTCGCTAATGATTCCTTTATCATCAATTACCTGGCTTTGTAAGGATATTTTATCTCCGGTGATGCCATCAACAATAAACACCTGATCGGCAATCTTAAGGCAAAAGCTTTGTTGGGTAAGGTTATACAAAGGCTCATCCAGTATATTTCCCATTTTGTGCAAAGCCAAATATAGATGCGGACTATGCACTTCCTGAAGATACATATTTCCAATGCTATCCTGAGATGTATTAACTACTGAGATCGGAATGGGGACGCAACTAGTAACCTTATATCGGTCTTTTAGCCGCTGAAAAGCATTGATAAAGAAGTTGATACGCGTCTTTTCAGTTTGGCGGTTGTTATAAAGATGCTGTCTCTCTTCTTCTTTTGTATAGCTCTCCATGAAAGCCAGCATCTGAATCTGCTGCAATGGGTCTTCCTTGTTGCTTGCCGCAAATACGACTGTAAAGCTAATCATCTCTTCCGGGCTTTTTTCAGATTTACTGATGTTTACGGCATCTGTAATGTGCATAGAATACCGGGATATCGTGAAGTTGTAAATAAAATCACTTCCCCGGTAAAAACAATATCCTTCCTGACCAGAGATTTTTACCGATATCATGAGGGGTTTACCGAGTTTAACAACCATCTTTTTTTGTAAACCGGCACTTAGGGAAACAGGGATTGTCATCATGCTGTTGTTCATAGCTTCGCTGAAGTTATAGTCTCCGGCAAGGATGTAATCCAGGTGGCGGTCTGTTTTCCACACATGCAACAACTTGGTACTGTTTGCTTTGGGTCTTTCATCCATGTTTCGCAAACCGCGGCGCGGAACTCTGATATTATTCACAGAATGATAGCTGGCTCTGTAGGGTAGGCAAGTTACGTTTTCCATCCTACATTTTATAGTATTAAAACCCTCATCCAGATTGCTCTGCAACCTCCCCCTGGCAAATGATAACTTGCCAATTTGAGTTTCGGGTTCAAAATAATGAATAAAGAGTGGAATTTCTTCTTGTTCTGATTTCGGCAGAAAATGACGCTTATCATCCCAGTCATCTATGGAGAAATGAATCCCGTCATATTGAAGCAATTGGTCGCGTAACTCAGCTTTGTAAAACAACAGGCTTTGACCCCGGACAGAGCGTATGGGTTGCTTGTTATCCAGTTTATCCGGAGTTGCATCGGGATTATCTTCCAATCGACGGATGTTTGCCAGCGCTTTGTTCCTCATCTTTACCATATAAAACTGATTGGCTTCAAGATTATCTATACAGCTTTGAATCAGGTAGAACGATTGGTAAATGGTCCTGAGGGCATTTGGAGTAAGAACTTGTTGTTTATCGTGTTCAATGTCCAGGATTTTTTTATACTCACCCTTGGCATGTTTAACCTCGCGAGAGAGGGACGATATCTGCTTATCGAGGTAATCGGCTAATTTTTGCAGTTTGACAATTCGCTGGTCGGTTACGTCTTGCTGGTAATCTTCCCACATCCCGTCTATGTTTTTCTTTATCTCCTCCTGTTTTTTCACTTCCGAGCGGGATAAAAGATTAAATACTATCCCCACTAAGGTAGCTAAGACTACCAATACCTCAATGAATGAGAAACCCATGCTTCCCTATTGTACAATTTCCGGTATTTGGTTGCTTATTTCGGTAGCTTCGCTGAGCGTAAAACTGTTCTTATTATGAAGCAATTCCACCATGCGGGTGTAAGAATCGAGGGTTTTGTGATAGTTTGTACAAAGTAACTCAAAGTTTCTGGGATCGTATAGTTGTTGTTGGTCAAGCATAACCTTGTGATAGTCCAGCAGCATTTCTTTTATGGGGGATATCTGCTCCAGAATCTGCTGAGTCCTGATCTCGCCGCTGGCTAACAGTTCTTTGAAAGCCTTTGCTTTAGCATTTAGTTCTTCCCTTGCAAAAGCGATTTTGCCTTGCTCAATGGTGTATTGTGCCATCACTTGTTTGGTTCTTTCACATTCAGATGCATAATCAAATATACTACCAATTACCTGGCCTATTGCCTTGGCAACTGCGGCAATATCAGAATCAGGCATGTTCACGTTTACTATAGCAGATCCGTTTTTCCTTTGAGTACCTGAATTATAGGGCTTATTTTCCTTTAACCTTGGCATGGCATCACCTCACAATATATATTTCTTCTTGTTTACGAGAGTAGTTTTATTTGTCAATATATTTGTGGAGTATACCTCACAACTCTACCGGTTAGGGAGGTCATTACGAGCGGACATCGACCGTAAACATCCCAGTGAGGCGGCCTTCCGTCTCAACCCCTCCCGGTTAGGGAGGTCATTACGAGCCGTAATCAAAGAAGCGGGAATAAAAACACCCGAATGTCTCAACCCCTCCCGGTTAGGGAGGTCATTACGAGGAAGTCAACTCACCCATAAAAGCCCTACAGGTCGCTAAGTCTCAACCCCTCCCGGTTAGGGAGGTCATTACGAGATCACTAACCTGGATTATTCTTTGACTACCAACATATCGTCTCAACCCCTCCCGGTTAGGGAGGTCATTACGAGGTCTTCCCGGTATCGCAGGACACTTGTGAGATCGTCTCAACCCCTCCCGGTTAGGGAGGTCATTACGAGAAGAGAAGAACAGAAACCAATAGATAAGCTTTAAGGTCTCAACCCCTCCCGGTTAGGGAGGTCATTACGAGTACAGTGTACGTAAAAGAAGACAAATTCCCTCGGCGTTGTCTCAACCCCTCCCGGTTAGGGAGGTCATTACGAGGAAGATACTCCAACAACAGATGGCTTACCCATAGCAGAGTCTCAACCCCTCCCGGTTAGGGAGGTCATTACGAGTCTGGGACAATTCGCCACAATGACTCTTGACGAGTGTCTCAACCCCTCCCGGTTAGGGAGGTCATTACGAGATCGCCACGAGAGTATATCCACAGAAAATCGAAGCGTGCTGTCTCAACCCCTCCCGGTTAGGGAGGTCATTACGAGCACACATAAAAATGTAGTGTTTGAAGAAACTACCATATAGTCTCAACCCCTCCCGGTTAGGGAGGTCATTACGAGATCCCTATTAATGAAAACCATCTTGAGTTGGGGGCGTCAGTCTCAACCCCTCCCGGTTAGGGAGGTCATTACGAGAAAAACAGCCAGTGGCAAATAAGTATCACCCAGAGATAGTCTCAACCCCTCCCGGTTAGGGAGGTCATTACGAGATAATGGCGACAATTTTGTCCGCCTCTGAGACCACAATTGTCTCAACCCCTCCCGGTTAGGGAGGTCATTACGAGCAAATCAATCCGATTATTTCGAAAGCTTCAAGAAAATGTCTCAACCCCTCCCGGTTAGGGAGGTCATTACGAGTAAAAATTGCAACAAGGTGGAGACCGGGAGATAGGTCTCAACCCCTCCCGGTTAGGGAGGTCATTACGAGGGTAGCTTTTCTTTTACTATCATATCCGGATCGTCTCAACCCCTCCCGGTTAGGGAGGTCATTACGAGATATACAGAACAGAGAAGATATGTATTACTTGAAGTCTCAACCCCTCCCGGTTAGGGAGGTCATTACGAGTTATAATTTCATGTACTAATCTCGGTAGTTATCCTGTGTCTCAACCCCTCCCGGTTAGGGAGGTCATTACGAGAGCCTTGATTTTCGGCCTTTAGCAGAAAGGCTTCAGCACCCCAAACTGGTGAACCTATTAGCACACTATACCCAGAATGAAGATCAAAAGCATAGGTTCACCAGAAATCTACTAAGTGCTATTATCACAACACCTTAGCAATCAAAACCGTAAATGCATTTCTTTCCAGTAACTTATGCTCTTCCCCAATCGAGGGGAGGTAGTATCATTTAGCATTACCATCACACTATTGTCCGCTGATCTTTCAGCCAATTGCACACTATTCAATGTGCATTATTATGGCAAGAGATATTTTGGGGTTTGTGAACAGTTTTGCTCCTCTATGCCCACAATATCCCAGCTCGCACCACGCTATCATTACAGACTTGTTACACACTTCATCTGCATTAAGTCTGCATTGATTGTGAGATTCTTGCCGTATCTGTCCCTGAAATCCAAATCTGCCATGCATGGTATTATAACGGGTCATATGCCATGGCAAAAAACAGGGGGCAAGCCCCTACATTTCTGTTAAACAGTTATGTCGCTAAATAGGTCAATGGTTGGAGTTGTTTGTTACAAAGAGCTAAAGAGGACAAGAGAGAGGCGAATCTCCAGGTTAGGTAGCAACTCCGAGGATAATGATATTTGAGATCATCTAAGCCGTCCTGAAGTGTAAACCCCTCCCCAATAAAGGGGAGGTCATTTAAGTTTAGTGACGATAGTGAGTGTCCCAACCTGCTTTTACGCAAAATCAGCGTATTTTCATTATGCAACGGACTATAGAACTATCAATCAGTTACGTAGTATTCTATCTGCTTATTTATGGCAAGAGATTTTTTAGCACAGCCAGAACAGATATTAAAGATGTGGATAATTCCTTGTTTATCAAGTGTTTTTTCCAGCTTCTTCTCTATCTGGTGCACTTCATGCTTTTTCAAGTTTACGGCAAATACGGATTCCTGGATACGAACGCCTTTGGTTAACAAAATCTTGGTTAGTTTTCTGCGGACTTTATCGTTGGAAACATCAAAAGCAATGATATAATGCATGTTAGGTCATCCTATGCGGTTTAAAATCAATACCCAGACGCAGGCACCGCATAAGTTGCGCAGCGGATTTGTCTATCACGAGTGCCCAGCTAAGGTTTTCTTCCCCTATTTTTACTTCATTGCGCATGGTAAATTCGTATCTGTGGATATAATTCTTCATTGCCTCCGATGCAAGCCGCTTGAAGTTGCTGTATTCACATGGGATAAAGTCTTGCTCGCTAACTTGCTGGTTGTGAATCAAAGATAACACAATTCGGTCTATCAGAAACCGGAAAGGTTCTATCATATCGGATGCCAGAGCCTGGTGCATGCCCCGCGGTTGGTGAAACATGCCTTCATACGGGTTTAGTTGTGTAGCAGACAGGCATTCACTAATCCTGAAGTATAATATACTATAACCAATGGACAGCAAAGAATTGACTGGCCCTTCGGGAGGGTGGTAGGCACGGCGCGGAAAGCTGAGCGGCTTTACCAGTTCCCTGAAATGGTTCCAGTAGATTACCGAAGCAGCACCTTCTTTTCCCCTCAAACTATCACATTCTGTGCAATCGCCAAGCGATAACTCCAGTTCTTTGAGGCGCGGTTCTATAATGCTATTCAGCTTTAGAACCGTGCGTTGATTGTGAATCTTTGCTGCCACCAATGCTCTTACATAGTCAGTTAAATAAGTATTCCAGTCCTTGGAAACAGAATTGTAAACAGATTGAGGTGAGTATGTTTTATGTTGCTGGGCAAATCCCCCTAATGAATGACCCATTATGGACATAAAGGAAACAGGTTTCTGATGAATTAGCGCTTGTTGGATTAATCCTGCCGATACACGCGGTTTGCCGATGATAATAATCCTTGATATCTCTTTCATAGAAAAGGTTTTATTGCCCTCATCCCTCTGGATTATGATGCTGCTGTTATCCACGCGGGCATAACTATCTTTATATGAGAGATAAAGAGGCTTCCCTTTGATCATATCCTCCTGAAAGGCGGGAATACCATTTGACTCATAATCTATCGGGGGTGGTTGTTTAATCTTGTTACACTGCTTGCTGTCTATTTGATAACCACAATAGGTGATGCTATCAGCAGGGGTAAACAGCGTGCTTTTTTCGGCAGAGATGCTTAGCCCCAATTTCTGCATTATGGAGGAGACCGAAGCTAAGGTAAGCTCTTCCGGCGTTTCTGGTGTTGCAAATATACAGAAATCATCTGCGTAGCGGACTAACTGCCAGCCTCTGTTTTTAATCTCTTTATCGAAAGGAATTAGATACAAGTTGGACAGCAATGGCGAGATAGGGTTTCCCTGGGGAATCCCAACCCCATCAGAAAGCAAATATCCGCTGATAACGCCGGTGATTGCATCCAAATTGAAAAGCCCGTATAACAGTAAGCGGAGGTTGTGGCGAGGAATGCTATCAAAATAGCTGCTGATGTCCGCTTTTATACCATGCTTAAAACCTTGCCGAAAATAAGAGAATACTCTTTTTGCAGCTTGATGATAGTCTTTCCCGCTCCGGTAAGAATAACAATTGGGGGAGATTAGTCTATCCAGGCTATTATCAATCTGACGGAGGATGGAAAGCAAGAGATGCCTTTCGTGGATGTTCTGAACATTAATGATGCGAAAATTGCCGTTGTGAGACCGTTTCCGGAAAGTTAGGGACTCACCCGGGTGCAGATCAAGTCTCAGTAGCTGCTTGCGGGCGTTGTCAAGATATGCTCTGCCTCCCGCGACAAGATCTTCTTTTGCCAGGTTATCGGGGCCTGGAGAACCTGATTTCATTTCTTCCAGAGCAAGGCTAAGGTTTTTGATGCTGGCACTACAACCCAAGAAGCTGATATGATCCGGGGGTAATGGCTTTCCCCTGAAATGTGCGGACTCCTTGATATAGTAGAAGCCAAAGCCAAAACTGCGGTTCTTACCAATTCCGCAGTACTGTCCCCAGACCAATGCTTGTAGTAAGTCTATATCTTGCGGAGTGTCAATGATAATGCCACCAATCAGACCTCCCAAAGTCTTTTCATAATGGACATCCACCCAGATCAAACCTTTGTTAAGCATGGTGGGATATGCTGATTCATTTAACTCTATCCCAAACTCTCTACAGAAGGCAGCGAAGAAAGAATGGCTGTCGAAACTAAGAGGGTCTATATACCGGTATGAAGCCTTATTATCGAAAGTTGGTTTAAGCCGTAATGGGGTATGAAACACAATGCTGAGGTGTTTAGAGGAGCTTAGCAAAACTGCCTCGTTATAGACGAAAGCACTATCGATTATCTGTGCGGTAGAATGATCCGGCAACATTTGGTAGCCCAGAAGCTTGATACTCCTCCCGGGGACAAAATGCAGCCTTCCCTCTGGAAATGTAGCTTTAGTATGGCAATTCAATTCATCTTTCAGCATGCTTACAACAGCTGACAAGCTGCTTTGAGGTAAGCTGATATCCAAAGCAATTATATCCTCAGGATAATACTCCTGAAAGCCATTATGAACAGGTATGGGGTAGATATTCATTTCGGCGAGGGACTGAGGAGTATATGGCCTTAGCCAATCCCGAAGCATCGCACTCCAGTAAATGCCATGATAAAACTCTAACCCGGTAATTGGTGCTAACACCTTGAACTTCAAACGTAAATAATAGATAGGATTGACACATTTCATACTGCTGCATCCTTCAGAGAATCCATAATACTGTAAAATACTAACATACGGAGCATAACAATTGTGACAAGGAAAACATGAGATTAAAGAATCGGAGGGTTATTCTACTCCATGGTCGTACTGCCACTGCAAGGCAAGCTCAAAGCCTTGTTCTGCCGCGTGCTCTATCCATGAAAGCCCTTCCTTCTTATCTGCTTCAACGCCCTTCCCTTCATACAAGCAAACTCCGTAGAGAAAACTGCCTGGCGCATATCCATAGGAAGCTGGAACCTCAAAGTATTTAGCTGCCTTTTTGAAGTTCTGGGGTACTTGATCGGCATAGTAATATATCTCTCCTAGTCTCTGATTTGCATCGGCATAACCATCTTCTGCCAATATCTCAAACAGCCGGATGGCTTTGGGAGTATCTACGGCAGTGCCGATACCGTAATAATAGCAATCGGCAAGGCTTCTTATGGATATGAAATCATCATATTCCGCTCCGCGTTGATACCAGGAAATGGCCTTCTGATTGCTTTGTTTTACGCCGATACCATTTAGATAGCAATCCCCCACAAGGCTGTAGGCATCTATATCTCCGCCCTCCGCCGCAATTTTAAACCAATAGAATGCTCTTTTATCATCCTTGGGCAGCACCTCTCCATCCCGATAAAAACAGCCGAGCGCAATCTGGGAAAAACCATCGCCCTTTTCTGCGGCTTTTGTATATAACTCAACGGCTTTGGCTTTATCTTCTTTTACGTAATGCCCTGTTTCATAATACATCGCTATCATCCCCATAGCACTTTCTTCTCCCAGATCTGCAGCTCTTTGGAAACAGGCGAAATCTTCAGCTAAATCAGGTTCAACCCCCAAGCCACCTGAGAAGCAGCATCCAAGCAAGAACCATGCGATGGGATTGTCCTTTTCTGCGACTTTCCTTAGCCATGGTACAGCGGCAGCACAATCCCGCTGTGTCCCCTTTCCATAGAAGTAACCCCAGGCAACAAACATCTGTGCATACTCATCTCCTGCTTCGGCTTCTTTTAGTTTAAGCCCGAACTTTTCCTGCTGCGCCCCTGCATCCCACATCTCAAACAAATCGCTTTGTTTTTCTTTCATAATTCACCTCACATTTTTGACAATCGGGCAGGGGTTTTGTATCTGTCAAGAAGAGAATTGTACATATTTCTATATTGCCCGGGAAGCATCTTCCCTACTTCAGATGAGTGCGAAAAAGCCTAAAATACGTCATATATATGTATAGGGGATTTATCTGCTTATGTGCTTGCGCACTTGAACGCCGCATGAATTAGCCCACACGATAGAACTATTTAAGTTAGATAACCCAAAGGAGGAACCCAATATGGGATACTACGTCAGTATGGAAATGCAGCTGAAGACTAAGAAGACAGCTGCTGAAATCAGAACAATTCTAGAGCAAGGTGATTTGATTTTCGTACCCGAAGCCGAGATCACAAGCAAGGGCACATATCGCTACCTAAATTACAAGGCTTGCGATTTTAAGCTTAGCCAAGAGAGCGAAGCGGTTCTGCTGCTTATGCTGCTTGATCTGGAGCCAGTGCATAAGCCCAACAATGGCAGGCAACAGCCCAATCTTGTGTTTTTTGATGATATGGAGTGCCGCAGTTGGGGCTATATCATCAGCTATGGACAGATTCAACCCATGACAACTGTATGGGACTACGATACCCAAGCAAAGCCCCTTAACCGGGCTGCGTTACTGTCCAGATTACAGCCCGTTCCGCTTGAGTGACCGAGGCAGGGGAGTATTAACTTAGCTGTTAGCAAACACAAATAGCTACCTTGCTATGCAGTTATCTCCCTCGAAAGTATTCATCCTAACCATCCACCTGAGACCGCGATTTGCGGGCTCTTTTTTTTACCCATAATAAACCAACAAAGGAGAACACCATGAACAACACCGCAACCAATTCCACTACCAATCCTGCAGGTATGAGTACGGCCTGTAACAGCCTGCGTCCCCCCTTCAAACCGGTTATCCACAAAATGACCGCTGCTTTCATGAACGCAATTCCGGCAGAGACCCGCCAAATCCTGGTGGTGAACATGGAGCGCATCTTTCTACGCTTAGGCTTCAACCGCTATCAGGGTGAGAATGTTGCTACTGGCCTGCAGATTCGCCTAGACGGGCGCAACATTGTAACCGGCAAGCAAAACGATTACCACGTGGTCTATCGTGATCCTGCATGGATTTCCCGCAACTTTGAAGCATTGGTAACCGACCGGGGGCAATACTACAGTATCCACTACCTGCTTGCTACAGGAATGTAGGGGGCACCATGACGATCAACGAAATCCAGGATGCGCTGAAGCATCCGTTTCCCCGCGAGGATATTGAATTCCGGGTGTCCAGGGTATCAGCTAAGAAGAACAAAGCCTGCGTAGTCCCTTACATCAAAGCCAGAGGGATCATGCAGCGCCTTGATGAAGTGTTTGATATTGCCCATTGGAAAGACGAATACGAAGTCCTGCAATCCGGGGTCAAATGCAAGCTCTCCGTCTTTCTGGGTAGCGAGTGGATAACCAAGGAGGATGTTGCACCTTTCACCAATATTGAAGCCCTTAAGGGAGCTTTCTCCGATTCCCTGAAGCGTGCCGGGGTTAAGTTCGGGATCGGACGTTATATCTATGATGTTCAGGAACACTGGGTGGATATCTTCCCTGAACGTCCTAAAGACACGATGTTCCCCGTTCACTACCAATCCAGTGAAGGCATGACCGGCTGGTGGATAGAGCCACAGCTACCCGCATGGGCACTGCCAGGTGTGAAACTGAATGTTCCGATGCAGTATATGGAACTGCTGGAAGAACTGAAACACAGTAAGATCCTCACAAATACCAAGTATGAGAAGTATGCCCAGGCTCTGGCAGATTCTAAGCTCTCCGAGATACAAAAGTCACTTATCTGGGAACAGCTTAGCCTGATTAAAGCTTGGGGAGAGCGCATCGTAAATAACGCCGGAGTAGCTGTAGAAGTTAAGAAAGAGCTCTACCGCAAGATAATTGGCAGCAATACCGACAGCATTGGCAATATCAGGTATGAGCTGTTTGAATACGCTGATAAGGGAGCTGCGGCATGAAGATCACCAACCGCTATAACCTCCCCGAAGCCATTGTTCAGGCTATTAAACACAACTGGTACTCCGGACATAAGGAACACCGCTTCGCTTCGGTAACCGAACTGCTAAAACCGACCAAGCAGTTTATCCTGAACAAACGACACTATAAGGAAATTGTACAGGATGCCAGCGATATGATCTGGATGCTGCTTGGTTCAGCTATCCATAAAGTGTTGGAAGCCGCTGATGTTGATAACAGTATCAGCGAGGAGCGCTTGAGTCTAACTGTGGAAGATGCCGTGATTACGGGTGGCTTCGACCTGTATAAGGATGGTATCGTCACCGATTTCAAGTTCACGGGAGTATGGAATTACACCTGCGACAGCCGCAAGGAAGAATGGGAGAAGCAGCTTAATCTCTATGCCTATTTATTGCGCCAACATGGATTCGAAGTCAAAGCTCTACAGATTGTCGCTATCTTCCGTGATTGGCAAAAGAGTAAGTTAATTTCCAATCCCGCTTACCCCCAACAGGTGGAGACCATTGTATTAAAACTCTGGGACGATGCAGCGGTGCTATGCTTTCTGCGGGAGAGAATAAGCGAGCTTAGGAGCTTTGATGAACTTACCGATGATATGATTCCGGAATGTAGCCCCGCAGAACGTTGGCAGGCAAATGACCAATTTGCGGTTTACAAGACCGGTGCCAACCGGGCTCTGCGTCTGTTTGACAGCAGGGAGGAAGCAGAAGCATTCCGGGATGGTCACAAGGATGCAGCTCAATTACATATCGTGGTTCGAGGTGAAACCCCAAAGCGCTGTCAGGATTACTGCACCGTCAACCAATTCTGTCACTTCTTTCATCAACAGCATGCCAGTACCCAGGCCGGGTAAAGGAGATTAACATGAAGTTAAAAGGTAAACTTATCAATATCGCGTTGCTAATCGTGGGCACCGTTATCGAAGAGATTGTGGTTAGTACCTTGGGTCTAAGAAGCAAGCCAGAGGAGAAAAAGCCCGAAGGAGAACAACATGAGCAAGCTCGTAAATGACGATAAACTCTATGCCGTAATTGGCAAGTTTTTTGGCAACCGGGAGCATCTGCTCTTCGAGCTGATTCAGAATTCGCTACGCGCCAAAGCTAAGCATATTACCATAGACCTGCCTTACACAGGTGATACCCCGTTTCCCGATCTCTTAAGCCCGGAAAGTGTGCTGCGTCTGCAGGATGATGGTAAGGGGATCAGTGATCTGATAGCACTGTTGGGGCTGGCTTTTTCAGATTGGGACAAAGACATAGCCAGTCAGGAACCGGCGGGACTGGGCTTTATGCAGCTCATCTCCCTCTCCGGGCAGGTATATGTGCAGTCCACGTTTGGAAGCCTGCGGCTAGATTGTCAGAGGTTTTTAAATGATGCTGCTTACCGGCAGCAATGCGTGTTTGCCCCACAGGCAAGTGATGCTATTGATACCGGTACCATCATCTATGCCGAGTTGAATGGTCTTCCCCATCAGTTTATCCATATGGACGAAAATGCTTATATGGGTTACTATGGCACCAGGCTGGTGCTTAACGATAAGCTTATTCCTTATAACTCCATTGCCAAGCAAGTGAAGTTAGCACAGCAGGCGGGTTATTCTTATCTGGTGGATGAGTTTCAGGGAAATAAGCTGTATCTGGAATTGGGTGACTACCGGGGATGCGCTTCTTACCGCGGTTCACTGGTAAACTGGTACGGACAGCTTATCCCGATCAATATAAACAAGGGTGCCGCTGGCAACGGCTATGTGCGTTTCTACTATGAAGTACGCAAGGGCACACCTCTAAGTCCCCGTTACCCGGACCGCAGCCAGATTATTGACGACAGTAAGCTCGACGCCTTCCATGCTTATGTTAACTCGCTGGCGATGAAGTTGATAAAGAGCTACTTCATGGAAAGATACGTTCCGGCAAAGGGATACATGTCCAAACCGGTAAGCCTGCTTAAGACTTTCTACTCTGAAGCTACGCAGGTTGAGCGTCAAGCCATGCCTCTCGTGCCCATTGATACTCTGGTATTTGGCAACTGTTCTTATCAGGATGAAGAGATCCGGACGAAGGCGGAGCTTAAAGAACAGGCTTGTCTATACTGTGTAGGCGGTATCTCCGTAAATGACGAATACAATCTGGGTGCTGATCTTGATATCTTGGGTTGTATATCGGTTACTCAGGAGGTGGGAGCGGCGCTGGGAGACTATGGATTGCAGGAATTAAGGGAAGTTACCACAGAACCGCAGCCACACAATATGATCAATACCGAACCGCTGCTGCTGCACTATGAACTTGCCGACCACAGCAAAAGGACAGTGGTGTTAAACGAAGCGCTGTTGATGAACAGCTATAACGAAGCCTATCTCTATGCTCCCACCCGGGAGCAGATATTGGGTGTCCTGGATGAATACTTCGAGACCGTAATGAGCGAAGAGGAATACCGTCATCCCGATGATATTGAGTTGGATATCCGTACCTATCTGGTGGAAGAGCTGCAAAAGCGTTTCGGCATCATGATCCTCAGTCAGTTCGATTTCCTGCCGGATTACCATAAGTTAAAACAGCTGGTATTTGAAACCGGCAATCTTGCTCTTACATATCAGGATGGCAGCGTAAAGACATACCAGATAGAGTGAGATAACAAAATTCAAGGCAATATAACGCCGGGGTATCACATCCCGGCGTTTTGCTTATGTAACCAACAGAGGTGAATATGGACAATAACGCATCCACTCCGCTATCCCTGTGGCAATTTCTGGCAAAAGTGGATCCCCAGCGCAACATTTACAATTATGGCGAGAAACACTTACATAAAGTTCAGTATAACAACTCCCGCAGTATCATCAGATATCTGCGTGAAGAAACCCGGCTTATAGCTTATGCCTGTAATCCCGGT
Organism: uncultured Candidatus Cloacimonas sp.; assembly: GCA_964430595.1. Taxonomy (GTDB): domain Bacteria; phylum Cloacimonadota; class Cloacimonadia; order Cloacimonadales; family Cloacimonadaceae; genus Cloacimonas. Next base: position 4,050 of record CAYSGM010000033.1, on the reverse strand, counting down.
AACGGGCTTATCATGTTGGCAAAGAAAGGCGGTATCATGGCTTATGCCGTGATCTACCTCGGCTATCCCAATGCCAATGGCGAAAGAGTCTTTCTCTGGAGTGCTGTGCGTAATCTTAGTGCCCTGAGATTAATCCGGGATGGCAGATGGGAACACCGGCACATCAGCGAAGGAATTGACTACAACAAGGGTGAGGATACCCACATCTGGCCGGTTATCGACCGGGGAGTAGTACATTACGTGAGCAGTAGCCAGGGTGATCAACTTATCAGTAAGGTGCAACCCTGTGCGGGAGATTTGGTCATCATGCGCTTAAGCTCCGGGAAACTGCGGCTGGAGTTGGATGACAACTTCTGTTCCTGCCAGACCATCGGCAAAGCCATGAACTATTTTGAACACCCACCTCTCTCTAAGAGTTTAAGAGTGTTCGATTTGCCCAGGTTAAATGGCTGGAGCCGGATTGTCTCCATCGACCCGCTTCCTGAAGAAATCAGCGCTCGCATCAAGGCGCAGGCAATAGCCGACACAATTAACGACCATAACAGTTAAAAATTATAGGAGCATCCCATGAAAGCATCTCAATTACAAGCAACTATCGCCTATGCGATCAAGCATAAACTACCCATTCTCGTAAAAGGAGCACCCGGCACAGGCAAGAGCGATATTATTGCCCAAGCCTGCACCCAAGCTGGAGCGGACCTCATTATCAGCCACCCGGTAGTCTCCGATCCCACCGATTACAAAGGCTTACCCTTTCCGGTGAAGGATAAAGAAGAAGCCACTTTCCTGCCTTTTGGTGATCTGCTTAAACTTATTAAAGCAGATAAACCCACGGTCTTCTTTCTGGATGATCTGGGGCAGGCACCGATGAGTGTGCAGAGTAGCGTTATGCAGCTTATCCTTGCCCGGCGTATTAACGGACATAAGGTATCGGAGCACGTTATCTTCCTGGCAGCCACTAACCGCCGACAGGATAAAGCGGGAGTGATGGGCATTCTGGAACCGGTGAAAAGCCGCTTTGCCGCCATCGTGGAGTTGGAGGTTAATGTGGATGATTGGGTAGATTGGGCGTATCAACAGGATATGCCTGCCGAACTGATTGCCTTTATCCGCTACCGCCCCAACCTGCTGCACGATTTCAAACCCACCGCTGATATCGTCAATACTCCCTGTCCCCGCACCGTAGCTTATGTTGGCAATATGATGAAAGCCGGTATGCCTCAGGGTTTGGAATATGAACTAACCAGCGGTGCTGCAGGAGAAGGTTTTGCCGCGGAGTTTATCGGGTTCCTCAACATTTATAAGGAACTACCGGATATCCCCACCCTTATCCAAAACCCTGAACAAGCTCCGGTACCAACCGAGCCATCTCTGCTTTTTGCCATCTGCGGAGCCTTGGTGCATAAAGCCGAACGAAAGAACTTCGCCAATATCCTTCGCTATGCCAACCGCATCCCCGCGGAATTTCAGGTGCTGTTGGTGAAAGATGCCATCAAACATAACAAAGCCCTGAGCAGCACCCCTGAATTCAATGCTTGGGCAGTTAAACATGCCGATCTGGTACTTTAAAATAAGGAGAAACCATGAAGATTCAACATAAAGGCATGATTGCCTATCTAAACATATCCACATGGACCGCACGAAAATTCGATGCCAGAGTCACACGTGAAATAGAAGCAAGCTATGCTGCAAGTAACACCGGACGCTATAATAAAATCCTAATTGCCACCGAATACCTGGCTAATATCCAGAAGATTGCCTCTGCAGCCCGCAAGTATCATTATGAGAATACACTGCCCTGGTTTGACAATGGGGGGAGGATGCTTCCTGCAGCCAACTACTTCAGCTATGTGCAGAAAATAGACGAGTTGCGCAACGAGTTTACCCAGGAAGTGTACAAGTTCCTTAACCTCTATCCCGGCTACAAGGATGAAGCCCGCAACAGGCTGAATGGCATGTTTGCCGAAGAAGATTACCCGGATCCTGATAAGCTAACAAGAAAATACAGCCTGGCGATTCAACTCCAACCTATACCTGATGCAGATGACTTCCGGGTCAGTCTCAATGAAGAGGACGTAGAGGCTATTCGTGAAGCTTACCGGTTGCAGCTCGAGAAAAGTATCGGGGAAGCCAATAAGGAGCTCTGGAACCGATTATATGAAGTCGTAGGGCACATGCTGGAACGTTTG
>CAYSGM010000033.1:0-1817 GCA_964430595.1 uncultured Candidatus Cloacimonas sp. | reverse complement strand
TCTCTGCGCGTTGATGCCCAAACTTAACATCTCCGATGATGAACACCTGAATGCGATGGTGGCAGAAGTACAGCAAACCTTGGCAAGATTATCACCCGATGCCCTGCGAAAGAATGCCGAACTAAGAGGACAGGCCGCCAGCCAGGCACGTAAAATACTGGATAAAATGCAGCACTACATTCCGGTTGAGGGGGCTGCATGAACGCCTTGGAAATGCTGACCAAAGCCAGGGCAAATCTGGTGCTTACCTCACCTTTCTTTGCCAGTATTGCCCTGCGTCTGAAACTGAAAGAAGACTCCGATTGTCCCACCGCTTATACCGACAGCGTGGTGGTGGGCTATAATCCTGAGTTTATCACCGGGCTTAGCCAGCAGGAAGTAAAAGGGCTCATCTGCCACGAAGTGATGCATGTGGTGATGCTGCACTGCTTCCGAAGGCAAGGAAGAACACCGTTAGGCTGGAACATTGCCTGCGACTATGCCATCAACCCGATTGTGCAAAGGGCTAAGTTCATCCTGCCTAAAGGGGGATTGCTGGATGATAAATATGCCAATCTGGAAGCCGAAGCCATCTATGCCATGCTTCCTCAGGAAGATGCACAAACAGACCAGCAGGGTATGTTCGGTGAGGTAAGAGATTACCGACCCACCTCAGGCAAAGACGGTTATAGCTCCAGCTCTGCCCAACATATGCAGGACTGGAAGGTAAATATCTCCCAAGCCCTCACGATTGCTAAACTGCAAGGTAAGCTGCCGGGTGGCTTGGAACGCATCATTCAGGAAGTTCTGGAACCGGTACTCCCCTGGCAGGAAATCCTCTCCCGCTTCATCACCGAGCATTCCAGCGATGACTATAACTGGAAGCAACCCAACAAGCGCTACCTATACTCCGGTCTGTATTTGCCCGGATTAAACAATCCCAGCTTGGGTACCATTGCCGTGCTAATCGACACCAGTGGATCCATCAGACAAAGCGAGCTAAACAGGTTTGCCACCGAGCTGAAATCCATCCTCTCCTCATACCCCGCCACTACCATACAGGTGGTCTATGTTGACAGCGAAGTTACCCACACCCAAGAGCTTGATATCCATAACTTGGGACTTGAAGCCAAAGGTGGCGGGGGAACCGATTACCGTCCAGGCTTTACCTGGTTGGAAGAAAATGGCATCAACCCTGCCTGTGTACTATACTTCACCGATGGCTACTGCGATGACTTTCCCGATAGCAATGAATACCCCACCCTGTGGATCGTTACCGCAGCCTCCAAATTTAACCCATCGTTCGGAGAAGTTGTCAGGATCCAAGGCAGATAGCGAAGAGGGCTTCCCCCGCCCTCTTTTAGTTATGAGAAATGAATGGCATTACCCACTTAGTTAGAAAGAGAGCCATAATTCAATGTTTGGCGATGTAGGCTTAAAGAAGCTTAATAGCTGTGATCAATGCCTGAATAAAAACAGGATAATAAAGTTCCAGTGTCTACACATCTATGTTGACTAAACACGAAAACACAGTAACAACTATTTTAGGAGTGGACATATTACTCATGCCTAGAAAAACTGATTTGAATCGTTAATCTTACCAGTTCCAGCACGTCTGTTGCAACTAGTATTATCAACGTTTCCAGCTTATGAGCACCATCCAGTACCATGACAATTCGACAAACTGGCATATAATCACCTCACTTAATGAAGCAAATGTTTCCGAATGTAAGCCCACCACTATAAGCCGTGACATAAGTCTACTTAAATACTTTTAACATAGTTTTTAAGGCATACCCTCAGAAAAGGCAGATAATAAGTTTGTAATCACTTGCATC
>CAYSGM010000032.1:15401-25589 GCA_964430595.1 uncultured Candidatus Cloacimonas sp. | reverse complement strand
TAATTAGCCAGATGGGGTAGAAGAGCATCATTTTGCTGCTTACCCCAAAACTGGAACGGGCATAGCTTGCCATGATATTCTCGATTAGGATACGGAAAGCGAAGATGAACAACCCCAGCTTGAAGTTGAAAAGCATCATTACTAAACCGCCCCAGTAGATGAAAGCCATAGTGAGCAAGATGAAGAAGAACTCAGGATTGAACTTAAGCTGATACTTCATATTGGATGCCCATCTACTACGCTGATTTACCAATTGACGCCAGGATTTGACAGGATGGGTATAAACAAAACTGGAGGGAAGGAAGTTGAACACAATCTTATGCCCCTTACGGCGCATAAGCTGCATTAAGTTAACGTCGTCACCAGAAATCAGATGCCGGATTTTATCGAATCCACCTACATCTTCAAAGGCAGATTTCCTATACGCAAGGTTTTGCCCGATGCAAGCCCAGCTTTTACCCAGAGTATAGCCACCTGCCAGCACCATATAAGTAAGAGCAAAATCCAAATGCTCATACTTATGAAGGATACTGGCTTTGTTCCAATTTGGGATCAATGTCCGTGAGTATCCTGCCACCATGGATACATCCTCTGTAAAAAGGGAAATCATGGAGCTAATCCATGTTTGAGGTAGTATGCAATCCGCATCGGTTGTAAGGATTATATCACCCTGAGCTTTAGAAATTGCTTTTTCCAGAGCATGTTTCTTGGGAGATGTAACAGAATCTCTGCCTAGAACGCGCATGTAACTCAAATTCAAGCCTGCTTTAGTGAATCTTTCTGCAACTTCCTCGGTGTTATCTTCGGAATCATCATCAGCTAAAATAACCTCAAAAAGCGCTTTGGGGTAATCTTGGTTTTGGAGACATAGGAATAGATCAGCTAAGTTTTTAGCCTCATTCCGTGCTACTATAATGACACTAACGGTGCGTTTCTTAAAGCTTATGGAGGGTTTGTGGTTACGATACCCAATCCAGAAGCGAATGCAGTAACTGATATAAGTAACAAAGCCCGAAGCGATCATAAGGCATAAGGTGTAGAAAAGGAACTTATACATTATAGCTCATTATTGAGTTTCAAGTTCATCACGATATCCCCAACGAGTGGGGTAAAAATTGAAGCGTAAAGTATCGTCAACCACCGGGGGGACATTGTTTTCGATGAAATACTCTTCAATCCCTCCCGATGATGCAAATCCGGAAGTTGGATTAATAAAGCGCTTTACAATACCTGATGGCATAGTGAAACTATATCGGGAATCATCAGCCCGCGGAGTTCTACCCTTGTTCTGTAAGCGTATAGCTTTGGTCATTATTCTGCCCCAAATAGGAGCACACACCGCACTGGCGGATATTGCAGAATTGTTATCAAAGCCGTTCCAGATGCCTAAGGTGAATTCCTTATTAAAGCCAATAAACCAAGCATCGCGGTTATCACTGGAAGTACCTGTTTTTCCGGCGACTTGCCACATATAATTATTCCTTGCTGCTCCACCAGTACCTGAGGAGACAACAGATTGCAGCATTGAGGTCATAATAAAAGCTACTTCCGGAGTGCAGACTTTAATCTTAGGGCTGGATTTGCGTTCAAGTACTTTACCATGCATATCCTCTACTCGCGTAACAAATATTGGTGTTGTCCGAAAGCCGTTATTGGGAAATGTTGTATATGCAGAGATCAGGTTGATCGGAGTAACCTCATAAGCACCTAAGGCAGCGGATAAATCATTGGCTTTCGCATTAATCCCAAACCTTTGGAAAGCATCATTCACAGTATCAAGCCCAATATCCATTACTGTTTTCACCGCCCATAGATTGTAAGAGTGGGTTAACGCTGTTCTCATACGGGTAAACCCATAGTATTTCCGGCTGAAGTTCTGTGGAGTCCAATCCTTTCCGTCTCCTCCGGTAAGTTTTAATGGCCCATCTTTAATAACCGTTGAAGGAGTGTAACCGCGTTCAACAGCAGCGGTGTAGTATATTGGTTTGATCGAACTACCTGGTTGCCTTTTTGCTTGAGTCATTCGGTTAAACTTGCTGTGAGCAAAGCTTCTGCCCCCAATCATGGCTCGTACATAACCGGTATCATTTTCCATTAAGACTAAGCCACCTTGTAAGTATCGGGTGTTAATATCCACACTGGATGGGCTTACGCTACTTAAACGCATAGAGGAATTATATCCTTTTTCAACACCGGAAAGGTATTGATTAAGGATGGAATCTGCATAGACAGTAAGCTCCTGATCAAGAGTTGTGTAGATTCGCAGCCCACCTTCAAACAGCTTTTCAGTTCCATACTTGCGCTCCAAATACAGCCTGATATGCTCAATGAAATAGTCTGAGGCGTATTGGCGCATTGATGAGCGGTCACTAGTAATTTTGGCTTCCAAAGCAATTTCATAATCCTCTTCGGTAATCTTATGGGCTTTAAGCATTCTTTTTAACAGAGAATTGCGCCTTTCGAGTAGCCGATCCGGGTGTTTTACAGGACTATAATAGTTTGGACGCTGGATCATAGCAACTAATGATGCCGATTCTGCTATACTTAGGTCTCTTGCATGCTTCCCAAAATAGTATAGTGCAGCTGTTTCTACGCCATGGATCTGTCCACCCCAAAAAATCTTGTTAAAGTAAATCTCAAGTATCTCATCCTTAGTGAATTCTCTTTCTATACGAAGAGCTAAGATTACTTCTTTCATCTTTCGTGACACTTGCTTGTCCAGAGTGAGAAACATGTTTCTTGCCATCTGTTGGGTAATCGTGCTGGCTCCTTGCGAGAAGTCCATACGGATAACATCGATTAGGATAGCACGAATGTTACCTATTATGTCTATACCAAAATGATGATAGAAGTGTTTATCCTCTGCAACAATGAGAGCGTCCACGAGATAGGGGGGGAGCTCCTTAAGAGAAACAAGTTTTCTCTTTTCGAAAGCAAACAAATACACCATTTTGCCATTCTGATCATAGACTTCTGAACCCGAACGTAGTGTGAAATTGCGTAACTCACTGGTAGGAGGCAATTGATCTCGATAGAACCATAATGCACCAACAAAAGCCCCTATCATAATACAAGAGGCAATTCCGAGGTATATGGCAATTTTATAAATCTGTTCTTTATTGTAGCGTTTCATTTTCTCACATTCCGGGTAGTTTTAACTTCGCATCTGCGTAAAGAGTTATGTATGCGATAACGCACCCGCTAATCAAACCAATTGAGATCAGTAAAGGTGTCAACATAAAAACTCGATCACTCTGAATAATGAACTGTCGGACAATTAATAACTGAGTAAGATTGTGCGTTACAGCCCCCACTATGCTTATCCCATATATGCTAAAACCCAAGCGTATGTTCATTGACAATAGCATAGCTAAGATGGCAATAAATCCGCCAAAGAGAGAAAGCAAAGTAGTAGGACTTAGCAATGTAAGTGTGATCAATCCGCCAATCATCGCTTTAGCCACGTTCACGATAATCGCACTTACTACCCGTTTCTTCCAAACAAGATAGAGCACAATAACGTTCGATAGTCCTATACGCAAAAAGGGGAGAGGAAGCATCCGCATCAGCAAGCTTTCCACAATATGAATAGAAGCCGCAGCGGCTGTCAACAAAGCAAGCAGAAGTAGCTGGTTCTCTTTTTGGGTGTTCAAGAAGCTACATACCGTTTTATAAATTCATTATCAGTCTTAAACAGACCCTTTACCGAGCCGGAGTAAATAACTTCCCCGTTATCAATAAACAATACCTGATCTCCTACCCGACTGATGCTTTCAATCTGATGAGTGATGATGATAAGAGTTGCTTCCGCTGTGCCAATGATCCTGGACATGTAAAACAGTATTTCATCAGCCGTAATAGGATCAAGCCCGGAAACTGGTTCATCAAAGACTATATACTCAGGATTATAAACGAGAGCCCTGGCAATCCCGATTCTTTTTCTCATTCCCCCGCTCAATTCAGATGGGTAAAGATCAATCGTGTGCTCAAGTCCGATAAGCGCAAGGCAGGCTTTTACCCTGTCCAAGATTGCATTGCTATCCGTTTCACCACGTTCATAGAGTGGGAGAGCAATATTTTGGCGCACCGTGAAAGAATCCAACAGGGCTGCATTCTGAAACACCATAGCAAAACGTTTCTTAATATCCTGTTGCATTTTACTATCGCAATGGTGAACATCCAAGCCGTCTATCAAAACGCTCCCGGTAGTCGGTGTATAAATGCCTAACAGGGTTTTTATCAATACCGTTTTACCGCTTCCACTACGTCCCAGGATCACCAGATTCTCTTTGTTTTCCAATTTGAAACTGATGTTATTCAGCACAGGTTTATCAGCAAAGCTGAAACAAAGATCCTTAACTTCTATCATGCTCTAATTCGGTGTAACAGATAACCTAAGCCTAGCCCCACACTGTTTGCAACCCAATCATATACATTCACAGAGCGTCCAGGGATAAAGGTCTGATGCATCTCATCAAATGCTGAAAGCAGCAGAAGTGCCGCATAAACAAACAGGCTTTTATAGCCGTTATACTTCATGCGTTTCAACCAAGGATTTACAAGCAAGCCCAGAACCGCATACACAAATATGTGAGCAATCTTATCTATGCTTATCATCTTAATGGATGGCAAATTGCGGGAAGGGATGGATGAAAGAATCCAGATTACGCATAACCACGCCAGCCAAGGATACATACTACGATGTATTTTCATGGCTTTATACCGATCAATTCCCAGCTCATAAACACAGCTTTTTTCTTAACCACTGCTTTTACAGGAATCTTGCTATCAGAAACCCACACATTTAGCTTCGTTTTTTCGTTCACAAAGTTAAACGTAATCATATCCACATAAGGTGTTTCTTTTCGTGATAGAGGTTTAAAACTCACCTCATACTTAGTTGTTTTTAACTTGCCTAGCTTGGTACTGATTACCTCACTAATTGGAAGGCTTACATTAGCCTGCCATGGACACCCATTGGCGTCAATCAGATAATGCCTTTTCACCAAATCCCCAGAAGATAAAAGGGCTATAAAGCTGAATACATCCCGGCTATCATCTTGCACTGAGTATGTACTCGTACTTTTATCTGATTGTCGAAACATAGTAGCCTTGAGTTTTGAATAATCGTAAGTCGCCAGAACCATGTCCTGTAAATTCTTCTGCTTCAGGATGCGCTTGTATTTTACAGGACGCAGCATAGTATCAATATCGATCATATACTCATTATCAAATGTGGGAAAGATAGCACCAGACTTAAGAGAATGTGTTTTTATGTGCAGTTGAGAACTGCTTTGGGTAAAGCTTATGTAAGCTACCTTCATCCCTAAAGCTTTGATATTGTATTCTGCTGTTATACATTGCATTGAGACAGCACATAGCATGATACATATGAATAGGTATTTCAGTTTATTCGCCCTTTAGAAGCACAAGTTGTATTTGTTTAATGCTCTTTTCGTCACTGTCTAAAATGGTTAGCAATATATGTTCATCAATATTCAGGCTAGCTCCTACAGAGGGTACATGATTAAAGTGCGCCAGTAAGTACTCTGCTAGATTATCATAATCTTCTACAGATATCTCTGTGGAGAATTCCTGATTGAATTGTCTTACACTATACATACCACTAATGATATAGGTACTATCGTCCTTTTTAATCAACTCAGGTATTTCATCCTTATCATACTCATCCCGAATATCGCCTACGATCTCTTCCAGAATATCTTCCAGCGAGATTATTCCGCTGGTTCCTCCATATTCATCCACAACTACCGCTACTTGTAGCTTCTTCTGTTTGAATTGATTAAGGAGGCTTTGCACTTTCATGTTCTCGGTAACAAACCAAACCGGACGAAGGAATTCTTGGATAGTCTTCTTCGCCGGATATAGCAAAAGGTCTTTCACATAGATAATGCCAACTATATCGTCGATTGTTTCACGGTACACAGGTATGCGTGAATAACCGCTAGCAACAATGATGTCTTTAAGTTCTTCTACGCTTTGCGATTCCTCTATAGCAGTTATCTTAACTCTGGGAACGTAGATTTCCTTTATTTCCGCTTCTCTGAAACGGAAAAGCCCCACTAGCATCTTCTTCTCGTGTTCTTCCAAGCTGCGACTACTGCTTTCCGATTGGATAAGATTATGAAATTCCTCATGTGTAAAGTGCAAGCCTAAATGGTGGTCAACAGCTTGTTTCTTTGATATTAGGGCACTAAACTTCTCCAGTAGCCATACAACGGGATAAAAGATATACTGGATTATCATCATGGGAAAGCTGATGATACCGCTTAAAACGTCTGCCGTAGCAAGTGCGATAAGCTTTGGGATGATTTCTCCAAAAAACAATATGAGTATGGTTGTAAACACAATCTGCACAGCAATTACTGAGGTCTGGCTGTAGTTCAAATCGTGTGCAATCTTTAAAGCCAGCAATGCCCCAAATGAGGAAATCGCCATATTAACAAAAGTATTTCCCAGTAACATCGTGATTAGTAAATGTCTGGGTTTTTTCAATAGCTTCAGTATCCTCCTTGCGTTGCTGCCGTTGCTATTCTCAAGTTTTTTCAGATATACTCTGGATAACGAGAAAAGAGCCGTCTCAGATGCCGAAAAAAAGGCCGATAACGCAAACAGGACGATGATTATAAACGCCTTACCGTCGTCCACTTATTCTTTCACCTTGTGTTGTTTTTTGATAATAATTCTCTTTAGTTTCCATCTCGCATGCATCATGCTTACGTATGTGATCGTAGCCTACTATGTGTAATAAGCCATGAATCAATACAATGCAGAACTCTTCTTCCAATGTCTTGTTTACCTTTTGTCGCGCTAGCTGTTTTATGTCAATGATAATATCGCAGATCTTCCAGGGGAGAGGTTTGTCCATACTCTCCTCTAGAGCTGGATCAGTCCCCGCATTGGTTATAAAACTCAGCACGTCGGTATCTTTATCCACACCCCTATATACTCTATTGAGCTGCCTCATTTCTTCGCTTTCTACTATCTTTATGCAAATCTGATAATTACTTCCCGGATCCTCAGTTTCACATATCAGTGTGGCTAAATCTATCAGAAGCATTTCCGGTATGGCTATTGTGCCAATTACTTCTAATTCGATCATAAATCTTTGGGATCGGGGTAATCAAGTCTTTTGCGATAAATGCTTTCCAGCACCGGTAGCATGGATTCCTTCGCTATATGTAAGTCCTTCAAAGTAATAGGTGCTTCATCTAATTGACCTTCCCTGATAAGGCGGGCTATGGTATCATCGATAATCTTACTGATGTCTGCTTCGCTCTCAATGTTCTTGGATTTGGTAGTGGATTCCACAATATCAGCAAGCATCACCAATACTGCCTCCTTGCTCTGGGGACGCGGACCTGCGTATTCGAAATTGAGCTTGTTAAACTCCGGGTTATCCCTTTTCGCTTTTTCATAAAAATAGCGAATCAGAGAGTTTCCATGATGTTGCATGATGATATCAATCACCGGCTGAGGAATGCGGTATTTTTTTGCCAGTAAGATGCCCTCACTAACATGATTACGTATTAGTCCGGCACTTTCTTCGTTACTTAACCCATTGTGTATATCAGAGGAATCTTCGTTATTCTCGGTAAATATCTCCGTGTTGATTATCTTCCCAATATCATGATAGTAGCTTCCTACCCTGGATAATAGGGGGTTGGCACCTATTGCTTCTGCTGCGCGCTCCGTAAGGTTTCCCACTATAAGGCTGTGATGGTAGGTTCCAACGGCATTTGTAGCCAGCTCTTTCAATAATGGGTGGTTAAAATCCAATAGTTCCAGCAAGGTTTGTTTAGTAGCCCTATTCCACTTCCGCTCGTAGTAAGGCACAATCAGGATTATCCCTCCAATGCTAAGCACACTTGAGGCAAGACCGTATCCTAATGACTTCATGGTGCTTGCTAGTGGGTCGCTCTTGTAGATTGCTATGCTGCCTATGGATAACAGCGTGGCGATGATCAGGTAAAAACCTATCATGGTGTATTCATGATAAGCATTTTGCCGGCGAATCAGGATAAGGGTAATCAGGGTGGATAGAATTAGCACTATGGGGGTAAAGGTCTCCCAGTTTAAGAATGGGCTTATTACCAAAAGGCTACAGATGCTATAAAGAACACCGTATTCAAAGCTCACCAGAATTGTAGCGGATATCGCCATCATGGCAAAGGGAACCAGCAAATTGCTGTATCCAAGCACATAGTTGTTAATGGTTGCAAATAGCACCAGCAGGATAAATCCTAAATTCAGGGGCAGGAAATCAGCCACAGGAATGCGCTCTTCCTTACTCTGCACACCGAAATAATGATTTGCCAAGCTTACTACTATGAAGATGAACATTAAAAGCCCTACAATAAGAAACAATTGTTGCAAGGGAGATTTACGCACATTGCGGGTGCGATAGGCTTCCTGTAATGATTCCAGCTTTCTTATTTCTTCGGGAGATATCCGGGTGTTTTTACGGACGATAACCTCATTTTGTAAAACCACCCCTTCGCTTTGTGGCACAGAACCAAGGCTCTTCTGGCTTTGTTCGTTGTATTTCTCTTCGTTCACTACCAGATTTGGCTTCACTATCTGAGGAGCAATTTCAGCAGCAAAATCTTTCACTTCGGGAAGTGCGTCATTAAAGCCGGTAATTGCATTATCCAAACTTAAGAACTTGCTGCTGTTTTCCACAGTTAACACATCATCTTTTATTATTGCGATGCTATCACCAATTGCTTTTTCATATATCCCCTGCCGATAAAGTTCACTTAGCTGCTGACGGCTCTTGTTATAAACTTTCTCTCGCAGCGAAACCCTGGTGGCAAACTCCAAAGTTTCAGGAGATACTATCCAACCTGCTTTCTTCAAATCGGAACTGATCTGTTGCGGATCATTCATGCCTTCATTGATGGCAATAATACCAAAGATAGCATCCAATGCAGAAAGAGCATCAAACATAATCTCATCAGAGATATTGTGAGGCTTACGAAGCTTAGAGAGTGCCTGTTCCTGGTCACTTGCCAACTCAGCTTCCGGCTTCAGCACAGGGAAATCGAAAGGAGCAATAACCTCAGCTTCGGAAACCTGTCCTGCTTTTAAACGAAATTCCGGGTAATTGAACCTGCCTACGGCAAATATCTGGTAGATGCCGACAATGATCAAGGCTGTTAATATACTAAATATCATGTACTTTGAATTCATAGGGTGTAACTTATAGATGTGCTAATTGGCGTCAAGTGATTCTTTTTATGCATTCATGGGTATGAAATGCTACGAGTTCAATAAAAGGATGTCCAAAGGTGATGTCATGCTATCATAACATTAACGCAATAATCCATAGTTTACTACGAACAGAGGATTAACTACTTCATTATGGTAATCTTTTTTAATGAGAACGGGACTGTGGCAGCTTTCACCAAGTAAACTCCTGCTGAACATGGTCTCTTGTCGAAATCCCTCCCATCCCAAATCATTTCTATCTCGTCTTTAGCTGAGGAAGGAATTGTAAGACTATTCACTTTCTGCCCCTTAAGATTATAAATGTGAAGTTGAGTGCCGGCTAATTTAATATCAGATATAAAAAAGGATGTGGTTGAATTGAATGGATTAGGGTAGTTGTCTATTCTCACGACATTAACTGGTGTTACTTCCTCATTAACACCGCAGAACTGGTACGCAGCACTACAATCATAGCAGCCTGTCCAATTACTCTGTTTCACATAAGCGATATTACTTGATATTGCAACAGAATAGGCGATATTTTGATTAAAAGTGTAATAGCCAGCCAATTGGGGATTTACTGGATCATTGATGTTGAAGACTTTCAAGTTTTGTTCACCCAACACAATCAGCCGGTTACCATTACAAATAACTTGCTTACCAGAACTTCCAAGTTCCATGGTATAAGCTAACGTTGGAGTATCCAAATCTACAACATTGTAAGTATATAGTAGATTACTACTACCAACAGCATATATGTAACTATCCTGTTTGTCTAAAGTTTTAATCGAGTTAGGAATCGGTATCTCTGAGAAAAGTTCGGGATTCTGTGGTTGAGAAATATCATAAATCCGCAAAAAACTTTGCCCTGTCCATTCATATGCAGCGCAATACAAGTAGTCATTTTCGGCAACAGAGCTATAAATGGAAACATTATTGTTTATCCTGCTAACTTCA
>CAYSGM010000032.1:5556-15391 GCA_964430595.1 uncultured Candidatus Cloacimonas sp. | reverse complement strand
TGGGATCAGAAATATCTATAATCAGTAACCCTGTACTGCTACAGCTAAGATAAATGTAATTCCCGGCAATCCTGACTTCTGAAGGGCTTCCACCCCAGTTCACACCGTATGGCGTGGCTAGGGAAGCAAGTAACACTGGATTAGTCGTATCTATAGTGTTATAAATTCTAATTGTGGGTGGTGTATATAGCCCATCATGATCGGTAAAAGTAGTTACAACAACAAGTATATCGTCTTTTGTCTCCATAAGAAATGCACTAATTTCGCCAATCCACCCTATTGGTGCAGGATGGAGTAAATCACTGGTGCTATAAATTCTTATGCCTTTGGAATTAGCTACAAATAGCTTATCATTTGTAGAAGCATGTAATGTGAAACGTTCAGTGTAGAACCAGCCTCCAAATTCAGGAATCATAAACTCATTAAGCTCACCAAAGAAAACTCCCACATTTGGAACTATTCTGCACAATGTATCTTCACTTAAGGCGAATGTTACATTAGCATTGGTAGCACCACTAATATAAGTCTGGGTGGGATTTGTTGGATCAGTCACGTCAACAATTTGGATTCCACCACCACTGTCATACATTCCATATTCCTCGTACCAATTCGCTACAATGTATCCGTTACCCGTTCGGATACGATTTGCATAGTTCCCTGGTGTTAAGTAGGAAGAAATGAGTGTTAATGATGATGGGTTGACTGCATTGTAAAGGTAAACGGTAGCAAAAAACTGGCATACCAATATGTTTCCTTGGGTGCCAACAACATAATGATAGGGGAGATCAACTATGGTCGCTGTTAACTGCATATTGGATAGATCACTAATATCAATCACAAGTAAACTTGAACCATCTGAACTAAATAATGTTGATCCGATAACCTCAAGATCGTAGCTTGATACTCCAATTGACAAATCACCCATAAACACGGGAAGAGAAGGGTTAACAATGTCATATGATTTGATATTGTGGTTGTTATCAAGAACTAGCAATCTGCTATCATCCATCCATATATCTTTGAAAATCCCATTAAAGGATACATATCTTTCGAAAGTAGGAGCTTCAGGATCGCTAATGTCCACAATACTAAGATAGTAAGACGCATGCGCCACATAAAGGTAATTTCCTGCCCGCTTGATATCGGAAGTAAGGATATCTGGTCCATAATCATAGAAGCCGATAAACTGGGGTGATTGAATATTGCTTATATTTAGTACACATAAAGAATGCAATCCACCCACTAAATACGCGTACTCGTCTACCCTTATGTAATTTGTAGGAGTTCCAATGTTTGGCAAAATAGTACCGGCAAGCTCAATATTGCTGTTTTGCGCCGATAGCATCGGTGTAAATATCAAAACTAGTAGGACAATAAACAGGTATGGAAGCATTGGCTTTAGCATAATACTCACCTCTATACCAATAATAATTGTTTTAAGTATGATGTCAATTAATATCTCAGTGCAATTCCACATCACTTCTATTCACCTAGAGTGTTGTTTCATATTCCTTGCTCTTCCGCACGTGATTCGTAGAGGGGTTCATCGAGGGTTCACCGGGATGAATCATGGTGAGATCATGGTCAGATCCCGGTCGGCTTATATTCGGAAAGCAAGGGAGCATACTGCAGTAGGCAATGTAGAAATGAAAATGGAGGTTGGATAATCCAGCCTCCATTAAGTATTAATAACTGCTTGTGTATTATGCCAGACCGGGGATTGCTCCGCCAATCAGGAAGCAGGTAGCAAAAGCAACGATAGCATAAAGTTCCGGGAACACGCCAAGAATAAGTGTCTGTGAGAAGACGTTGTTTCCCGAACCCAAGCTTTCAATACCATTTGCCACAATACGGGCTTGCTGATATGCCGAGATGAGACCAACCATACCCATAATTAAGCCGGCACCAAAAATTGCGCAGGCTTGCATTAGGTTTATGGAAGTTGTGATGTGAGTTTTTAAGACGAAAAATGCACCAAAGCCGTAAAGTCCTTGCGTACTGGGTAAGGCGGACAAAATAAGGCAATTGGGGAATATATCATCCCGTTTCTTCAAAGCACCCACGGTTGCACTGCCACCGATAACTGTTCCCCAGGCACTGCCGATACCGGCAAGAGCTACCATAAGGAATATTCCGATCCAGGCAAGGAAAAATGCTAAATTCCCGCCCGCCATGGCTGCGACAATGGGTTGTGCTACTGTGTTTAAGGAATCCGGGTTCATGTAACCTCCTATTGGTTCCTAATCATTTTTGGAAAAAGGTTTGTAAGTCATACCGGGTCCAGCGAACGCGGCGTTTTTATAGAACTCTACAAAGGTTAGTCTTAGGGGGTGTACAAATCCGCTAAGCCCACCCAGAGCGATATTAAGAGAGTGCCCCAAGATCATAAATACGACGAATACTACGGGACCAAGGATGGGGATATCAAGCATCAGAGTGCCAATGGAGTTAACAACGAATCCTAATATTGCACTGGAAACACCCAAAGCAAAGAGGCGGATATAGGATAAGATATCACCAAAGAATCCGGTAATGATGCCGTAAAGCAACCATAAGCCATTAAGGACGTTAAATATCGGATTTCGTCCCGGACTATTAAATAACAGTATGAGAGCTAAGCCGGCATACATGGGATACTTTAAGTAAGGCTGGATTTTACTAATATCAGCACCGAGCTGAGCAGCTCCAAGGACAGACAAAGCTGAAATAAGCATGAATGTGCCTATGGGGGCAACTCCATGTATGAAGCCGGATTGACGCATTTGTTTTACAACAGATATACCGATTCCAAAGAGGATCTGGATAACCCCAAGCAACAATGCAAAATTGAAGATCTGCTCGTTATTGCGGATGATTATCTTGTCGCCAATGCTGGCAACCTCCTTCAAATCATATCCTAAAGCACTGCCCATAACCCAGCCCATAACTATTGAAGCAGCTCCAAAGATCATAACCAAGGTCAACATGCTTTTCAATGCTTCATTCTTTGCTTTGCGTCTCATAAAGAAAGTTAGCAGGATAATCACGATTCCATAGGCTATATCCGCATTGCAAAACCCAAAGAAAAGCATGAAAAAAGGCGCAAAGAACGGAGTTAAATCGAACTCGTTGTAATTGGGAAGCATATACATCTTAGTTATAGGTTCGAAAAGCCTCACATACCAGTTATTTCTAAGCTTGATGGGGGGATTGTCCTCCACTTTTCCGGCTTCACTGAAATGGATAATATTCTCTTTTTGCAGGTAAGCTTTTAGTGGAGCTTCCATGCTTACGGGTATCCAGCCGCTTAGAATCTTTAAGTGATCATCTGCTTCATTAATGCCTTGGTGGGTAGCATCTTCGTAATCATAGGTTTGGCTTAGCAGCTTTATTTCTTCTGTAAAAGCATCCAAAGCAGTAGGGGAGATGTCATGCAAGTAAGTGTCAATATCAGCGATTATAGCTTCGGTTGAGGCAAAATCAATTTCATATTCCTGCAAAGTGTGATGGTGAAAGCTGAAGGTGTCAGCTTCCAAAGCTGGGCTACCATTATTGGTGAGGACTACGAAATAGAGAACCCCGTTTCGTTCATTGATGATTTTAATTGAGTATAGCTCTTCCCACTCTTTCTTGAAGTGATTCTTAAGGCAGGTGTGAAAATCCAAGTTTATGCCGAACTCACGCAGTTTCCGGAGCAATGCATAGTCAAAATGCCCCCATGGTTCCAGATCACGTATTTGCTTGCGTATCGTATCAAGGTGTCTTTGCAGCTTTTCCTTCTCTTCTCTTGCTTGCATGATCTTATTTAACAAGGCTTTATTGGGAAGCGGGTTAGCCTGTTTGCTTGCTTCACTATTAAGCTTAGTTAGGTATTTGGAACACTCCGTATATTCTGCAATAAGCTCCAGATTTTGAAGTTGAAGAGGAGATTTGTGTTCGCTGCTACGGATTATATGCACTAAGCTAAGCTTTTGTAAATCTGTAAGAAACTGCTCGTAATCCAGATGGTAAATAACGAAGGAGTATCTGCGCATTTTCTCGATCATGTATTAGCCTCCCTGTTCATCCGGTCTTTCAGTATCTTCTGTCCAGCTTTGGAGAGGTTTTCCTCATCTTCCAAAAAGCGTTTTATCCTGAGGATGGCTTCTTCAAATGCAGGGATTTGAACCTTCTCGTAGAGATTAACCTTCTGAGTTGTCTTTTTACGGACTTGCTCCAATATCTGCATCTTGCGCAAGAAGAACTCACGCTCGATTTGTAAACGTGATAAATCCTGAAGCATGGTTATACCCTCAGGAAACCAGGATGGCGCAGTAAACAGATTGTAAGCAGGCATATCAAACTCTATGCTTTCCAGAAGTGGGGTTTTGACACCAGCTATCTTGCGGGTTTTAATCTCTACATGCTTTATCCTTAGCAGGGCTGGATCAAATTCGCCCCATAGTTTCATGAAGGCTTCCATTTGAATAGAGCGATCAATAACCATATTATCCAGCTCGGTTGCTTTATCGCGGGCTTTTTTTACTTCCAGCCTCAGGGCAGATTCCTTGTTCTTTAAGGTTGGCAAAGCCTTTTGACGAACCCCCAATTGTTTAATCAACTGCAATTGGGAAATCTTGTTATACTGAATGTTCAGGTTCATGCCTTCTTCCAATACAGATTCATGAATTCATCCTTGATGCCCACTTCCGCTTTATTGAAGTAACGCTGGAAAAGCTCCCAGGTGGTGTCCAGCATTGCGTCGGTAGTGATGTTTACATCTATTGCAAGGATGTGCTCAGAGTATTCTCGGGCAAATTGCAGTACCCGCTCATCATAATCGGAGAGGTCAAATCCGTTCTCCAGCTTTGTCTTAGCACTTGCTGCATCGGCATAAAGTCTAACAGCTGTATTCATCACTTGCGGATGGTCTGCACGGGTCTTCTTGCCTATAACCAGCTGTTTCAAGCGGGAAAGGGAACGGAATGGATCCACAATAACCTTGGCAATATCGGTATCACGCTTCAGGAAAAGCTGACCTTCAGTAATATAACCGGTGTTATCAGGAATGGCATGGGTAATATCACCACCGGATAGGGTTGTGACAGCAATGATGGTGATAGACCCGCCATCAGGGAACTGCACTGCCTTTTCATATAACTTGGCAAGATCACTATATAATGAACCGGGCATGCTGTCCTTGGAAGGAATCTGATCCATACGGTTGGACACAATACTAAGGGCGTCGCAATATAGTGTCATGTCGGTTAAAAGCACTAGCACTTTCTCATTCTTTTCCAAGGCAAAGTATTCTGCTGCTGCAAGTGCCATATTGGGCACCAGCAGGCGTTCAACGGTGGGATCTTCGGTAGTATTGACAAAAGAGATTATGCGGTCTATCACACCTGCATTTTCAAAGGTGTTTTTATAAAGCAGGTAATCGTCGTTTGAAAGCCCCATACCACCCAGAATGATCTTGTCGCTCTGGGCTCTGAGGGCAACCATCGCCATCACTTCATTGTAAGGCTGGTCGGGGTCGGCAAAGAAAGGAATCTTCTGTCCGGTAACCAGAGTATTATTAAGATCGATGCCTGCAATACCCGTGGCGATAAGTTCAGAAGGCTGTTTACGTCTTACGGGGTTTACAGAAGGTCCTCCTATTTCAATCTCCTCGCCTTCAATGTCCGGTCCACCATCAATTGGTTCACCGTAAGCGTTGAAAAAACGTCCGCCCAGCTGATCGCTAACCTTTAAGGTGGGAGCTTTACCGAAGAACACAACTTCGGCATCAGTGCCTATTCCTTCGGTACCTGCAAAGATTTGCAAGGTTACAGTCTCACCGATAATCTTAACTACCTGTGCAAGGCGTCCGGCAACGGTAGCCAGTTCTTCATTACCTACTCCGCTGGCATTGATGGAGCAGGTAGCTTTGGTAATCTGGTTCAGCTTAGTATATATCTTTTGAAAAGCTTGTGTCGCCATTATTTAGCTCTCCTTTCTTCAACTACATTGTTAAGATCAGTTTCATACTTTTTAAAGTCCGAGCTATCAAACTCCACATAGTTCATCTGCTTGCATAAGTTTATCAGTTTAACGTAGTAAGGCATCACTTCTTCAAAGGACTCGAATACGAAATCCTTACCACAGATTCCTAAGATTAGCTCCAACATATATTTTTGACGTTGCATAGGGGTTGATTGGTCTATCTTGTCAAACCCATCCTGTTGCAATATAATCTTGTCTATCAGTTCGCTCTTCCACTGTTTGTCATGATAAGAAAGGGGAACGCCATCATCACCGAGAATGTTGATCTGTTCCTGAGCTTCTTTTCCGCGTAAAAGAATATCCTTAGCCTTATTTACATCCTTCACCCAATGGGGGCTTACGTTTGCATTCAGGTATTCAATCACTTCAGGATATTCCAGGTATTTGCTGTAGGAATCAATGGGATCCACCGCCGGATACCGCTTACTATCAGCTCTGGCTTGAGACAAGGCATAGAAGCAACGAGCTGCTTTCTTGGTGGATTCCGTTACCGGTTCTTTCAGGTTACCACCTGCAGGTGATACCGTTCCTATAAAAGTGATGGAACCGCTGGTGTCATTATTAAGATATACAAAACCGGCGCGAGCATAAAAGCTGGATACGATAGCGGGAAGATCCATAGGGAAAGCATCCGGACCGGGTAGCTCTTCCATACGGTTGCTCATTTCGCGCAGCGCTTGAGCCCAACGGGAAGTAGAATCCGCCAGCAACAGAACTTTTAAGCCCATGTTACGATAATACTCGGCAATGGTCATAGCAGTATATACTGAAGCTTCACGGGAAGCAACAGGCATATTAGAAGTGTTACAGATGATTATAGTACGCTCCATCAGTTTGCGTCCGGTTCGCGGGTCATCAAGCTCCGGGAACTCCACAAACAGCTCCACCACTTCGTTAGCACGTTCCCCGCAAGCAGCCACGATTATAAGATCTGCATCTGCATTCTTGGATAAGGCATGTTGCAGCACAGTTTTGCCTGCACCGAAAGGACCGGGGATGAAGCCCGTGCCACCCTCAACCATAGGATTCAGAGTATCCATGGTGCGAACACCTGTTTCCATTAGTTTAAAAGGTCTGGGTTTCTCTTTGAAAGCTCTGATGGGAACCTTAACCGGCCATCTTTGGATCATGTTTACAGGAATATCCTTGCCTTCTTCATCAGTTAGCACGGCAATAGTATCATTAATCTTAAACTCACCTTCGGGGACAATACTTTTAACAACATACTTACCCATCAAAGCAAAAGGCACCATAATCTTGTGGCTTATCCAGCTTTCAGGGACACTGCCAAGCCAATCACCGGGACTAACCTTATCTCCCGCTTTAGCAAGGGGGCTGAACTTCCACATGGACTCTTCATCAAGGGGATCAGTGTATTCACCCCTGGTAAGGTAAACGCCCTTCATTTTATTCAGATCGTTCTGCAGTCCATCATAGTTCTTGGAGAGCATACCGGGACCAAGCTTCACTTCCAGCATGTGCTCAGTGAATTGCACCGTATCTCCGGGTCTAAGCCCGCGAGTGCTTTCGAATACCTGAGTGTAGGCAATGTTACCAATAACCTTGATAACCTCTGCCATCAGGTTCACTCCACCAAGATTAATATAACAAATCTCATTCTGCGATACAGGACCGGAAACTTCCACCTGAACCAGATTAGCAATGATTCCTTTTACAATACCTTTGGTCATATCTATTACCTTCTGCTATTTTCTAATGCTTTTAATATTAAACTCTTCCGGGAACGTGAAGCTGTTTTCCATCGCATTTAACACATCATGGAAAACTTCCTTGCCTAAATTGGGATCAGCCTTTAGCCAGCGTGATAGGATACGCAGCTTGCAGTAATAACCAAGAACGCGATCTATATTGAAATAATTGAAGAAGTTTGTGTTATCAATCCACTTCCAGCGCAGGATATCATAGTTGCGTTCGCGATATAGAATGTTGTTTTGTTCGTAGATGCGGTTCAGACTATCGAACAGCTCGTCATCCTTGCCCAAACCAAAATCGGCAGCGTGGCTCTTGGCGAGTTTCTCAACACTCTCGTTCTCTCCCACCAGGTATCCTGCAAAGGGCAGATTAAACTTACGCCCATTGATTGCTGCAAGGATGTTCCTAAGATGTGCATCGTATGCAAACCACTCATTGATGAACTTGTTATGATGCGAAGCAGTCCAAGCATAGAAAGCCGTGATTAGTTCATGCTCGGTTTTAATGAAAGGCTGGATATCTTCCTGTATCAAAACCTTATCTAAAATGGGAAAGATGAACTCGGGAAGCCCTGAAAACTGCGGGGGGACAGGCAAATCATGATTATCCACCCGATTATGCATAAACGCCAGGAAATCTTCCCAGAACTCTTTTGGATAAATGACTTCCGAATTAGCAGCCTTGCCGGTTTTATACAGAGTGTTTAGAAGCGTGTCAAGATCAGAGCTAAAATGTAGAATCTCCAAATACGCATAATCGCTTGCATTAAGCTGTGCCTTAGCATCAGCTCTAAACTGGTCTACCGTATAGGTAAGCTTGGTATCTTCGAAGCTTAGATTTGGCAAGCCGGATATGAAATAGAAGTAGTCTTGGCTCATCTTCAATTTCCAAAGAGAATCTCTTTGGTGCGAGGGCGAAGATATGTTTTGAAGAGATTGGCGAAGTCTTCGTCACTAAAACTAAGCTTATAAGTGCCATCGGCAGGGGATATCTGAAATCCTTGCTTCATCACCGGGCTGAAATCCACATTTAGTTTACCATCAAAGATGTCTTTGATGGATTTGATATAGTACTCGTCCAGCATGGGCTTCATAGCTTCGCTTATCACGATGTTGCCTGATCCGGAACTGGCTTTCCAGGTGGTAAGAGACTCCGTAATAAGCTTCTTTAGGAAGTCTGCATCGGAAAACACACCGCTAAGTTTTGCATTAAGCGTTTGGGACAGTATGAGTTCCGTGACTTTGTGCTTAACGGCACTAAGGCTGTGATTTGCTGCCATTTGCAGATCAGAATCAGTATTCTTTTTAAGATCGGCAGATTTCTTTTCAGCTTGTTTGATTTTGTCTTCAGCCTCAAGCATTGCTTTGTTAACTATCTCTGTGGCTTTTGTTTTTGCTTCGTTTAAAATTGTTTCTGCCTCGGCATTTGCTTTGGCTACACCTTCGTCATACACACGCTTTAAAAGGTCTTGTAACTGGTCGCTCATATCTTATCTCCAGTATTATCACTTTAGGATCAAGGGAATATTTCCCGCATTTTATGTCAATCAGTTTTAGTTTTCAGCAGCAGAGCTTCTTGCTCGGGTGGCAAGCTATCCTTGCATGAATTACAGTATCATTGCAGACTTATTACAGATGAAACCTGCAATGAGTCCGTAATGATACCGTAATTGAAGCAAGTGCCATGTAGTGAGCAGAGTATTGATGTGCTGGTTTAGTTATTGGCTGCAGTATTCAGTTTGGCTATTGCTTCATCGCACAAGCGGCGCGATCTTTCGGCACTATCACTTTCTACATAAATGCGGATGATAGGCTCTGTTCCGGATTTGCGGATATGTATCCAGTGCTTGTCTCCCGTAGCTTTCACACCATCGCGGGTATCCAGGGCATAGCCTGGAAAAATACCGAGCACGGAACTCATTACAGCATCCATCTTGGAGGCATCAAAGGTTACCTTGTCTTTGGCAAAGTAATACTTTGGCAAACTGCTTACGATCTCTGAGATGCTTTTACCGCTTTCGGACATCAAAGCGAGGATCAGTGCGATTCCGGCGAGTGCATCACGAGTGTAATGAACATCCGGGCAGATTACGCCACCGTTGCCCTCGCCACCGATGGGG
>CAYSGM010000032.1:0-5546 GCA_964430595.1 uncultured Candidatus Cloacimonas sp. | reverse complement strand
TTGCCTACGTTTATCTCACCTATCCTGGTGCGATGGACTTTAACTCCATATTTTGAAGCGATATCATCCGATATCATGGAGGAACTAAGGTTAACCACCACGTCCCCGGGCTTTTTTGGCAGGACGAACAATTCGGCTAAGGCAATAGTAAGCTCCTCGCCAATGCACTTTCCTTGCTCCGAAACAATGGATAGCCTATCCACATCAGGATCAGTAGCAAAACCTACATCAGCACCATAGAACTTAACTGCTTCTTCAAGCTGGCTAAGGTTTTCATTCAATGGTTCAGCCGGATGGGCAAACACGCCTGTGGGTTCGCCATTAATCTCATAGACAATGCAACCAAGCTGCTTTAGTAAAAGAGGGGTTAACAACCCACCTGCTCCATTCACGGAATCCAACACTACCTTGATATGCTTGCTCTTTATCAGATCTACATCAATGTAAGGAACCGAAAGGACTTTGGCTATATGTCTGTTTATTGAATCGTTATCACACCGCACACTGCCCATGGAGTCCCATGCAGACCAATCGATGGGTTCTTCAACACCGGCTAGGAACTCCGCTGCTTTCTCTGCAGAGAGAAACATACCGTCTGCATCTACAAACTTCATGGCATTCCATTGAGGAGGGTTGTGCGATGCTGTAATACAGATACCGCCAATAGCATCGGAATCTTCCACTGCTAGTAATACGGTAGGGGTGGATACTATTCCTAAATCCACTACCTCGAAGCCCAAGCTTATCAGTGCAGCCACGATACTATGCAACATTGCCACGCCTGTGGTGCGGGAATCACGTCCCACTACAATACAGGGGACCTGATCAGGATAACATCTGCGTTGAAACCCGGCAAAGCGAGCAACGTATTTTTGCACTATAAAAGGGTTAAGGGTGTCTGCAAAGACACCCCTAACACCGCTAACGCCTGTCATTAGCTTGCTCATAGATCGTTTACATTCCAAATTGGGCGCGGTTGTCCACGCTCTTGGCAGCTTTTTTCATGGCATCATACCATCTGTTCCAGGAGGCATCTTCCAGGCGTTTTCTAATCTGTTCCTGGCCTGCCTTATCTTTGCTGAAAGCATTGAGATCGGGAACTTTACGCTCGTTGCAGGTGATGATAAAGCTTCCTTCCTTGGTGCTGATCAATCCCGAGGTCTGGCCGGCTTTCAGTTTGAGGGCCGCGGCTGTAAATTCGTCTGCTTTACCAACGTTCGGGATGTTGTCACCGAGCTTGTGGGAATTCAGATCGAGCACTTTCCAGCCTTCTTTCACGGCGGCGGTGAAGTATTCGCCCGAAGGGTATTTGGCCATGAATTCCTTGGCTTTGGCAGTGGTATTGGCCACTTTCTTCTCTTTTTCCAGCTGGAACTTGATTCTCAGCTTCACTTTTTCAAAGTCTTCGATATATTCTTTTTCGTTATTCTGAAGTTGGGCGATGATGCTGCGGTTCTGATCGTCGCGCACCACGGGGGACACAGCCTTGGCTTTTTTGGTTTTCATGAATTGGATGAGGGCGGCGTTATTGCCGATTCCGGGGATGTAAGCCTGATCGTGAGGCACCCAATCGCTTTCCTGGGCTTCCATTTTCAGCTCTTTGGCGGCTTTGTCGATACCTTTTTTCTTGATCAGAGCGCCGGCCTTTTCGATATTATCCAAAAGCGCATTCTTGGTGGCATCGGAGGCTTCCACTTTCAGCAGGATGTGGCTGGCTTTGATGCGGGGATCTTCGGGTTTTTCGGTAGCGATGCTGTCGCAGCGGATAATATGCCAGCCGAAACTTGTTTTCACCGGCTTGGAGATTCCGCCCACGGGCAGTGCGAAAGCCGCGGTTTCAAATTCAGGCACCATCTGGCCTCTGCCAAAAACGCCCAGAGAACCGCCATTTTCACCCGAACCGGGATCATCGGAATATTCTTTGGCCAGCGCGGCAAAGTTTTCGCCTTTTATCACGCGGTTATAGATATCGTCGGCCGTCAGCTTGGCGCTGGCATAATCTTTGTCCGAAGGCTTCTCTTCGAAGGCCAGATATTTGAAACGGGATGCGGGTCCCTTCTTGAATTCGGTGTTTTTATTCTTGTCGTAATAAGCTTTAATTTCGGCATCGGTAACGGTTACAGGCTGAGAAAGATTGTAATCGAACCAGATAAACTTGCCGCTAACGGTGTCATTTTCCTTGGTATATTGTGCTTTCAGGCTATCCAGTGTGATTCCGCCCTTGGCTTTGATCTTTTCCTGTAGTTTTTGCCGGGGCAGATAGCCGCGCACGTATTCTTCCATCATTACAAAGAATTCGGGATTGTTTTTCAGGGCCGAGAGGTATTTGCTTTTGTCAAAGATCCCGTTGGTTTGCAAGGATTCATTTTGCATCAGCTCTTGGGGAGGATTATTCTGCATTTCTGTAAGCACGTCATCCTCAGTGATCTTGATGTGGTTCTTCTTGATTTGCTGTTCCCATAGAATGTCATCCACCAGGGCTTGCCAGGCTTGATTTTCCAGGCTTCTGCGGGTGTTGTCGTCCATGGGCTGGTCTTTATACATCTCAGCATAACGGTTATACATGTCTTGAATCTTTTGCTGGTACATCTCGATGGTAATCTTTTTACCGTTCACTTTTCCCAGCACTGGCTTGGGGCTCAGTAATTCCACCAGGCCCACCGCACCCATTCCCAGGATGAAGATGATGGCTACGAAGTAGATTATGAGCTTCTGCTTCTTTCTCAGGTTCTCGAGCATTTCTATCCTCCACTATGGATCAAATTTCTATCTCAGATAGCCACTTTTTGGAAGTGCTTATTTTGGACAAGGTTTTTTTTACATGGGCTCCGTAAAACAGATGCTTGGCCTTGCTACGCCTGCTCTGATGCGGGTGTGGGTTTGCACGTGGCAATGCGCCTGATCCATCCTTGCAAAAAGGTTTTGCGTGCCAAAATCGAAGCTGTTTTGGGCAAAACCCTCGATTATCAAAATGCTGTAGGGCAGATCTTCATTGCCGGTATTGATGATTCCCAGCTCTTTTCCCATGAATTTCACCAGCTCAGCTTGCTCCAATCCTGATATTACCAGCGCTCTGATTCGCTTTTCCGCCAGATTCTTCAACAGCTCATGATCCGGAGCGAAATTAAGGCTCAGCACGCTGCCTGCCAGGTCCTGGGTATCGAGGCTCTCGCGATTTTCCACCCAGCGGAAGATGCCATGCGTCTCTTTCCCCAGTCCCAATTTGCCTTCCAGCCTCGTGCCCTTATAGTTGAGCGTGATGGAAGCATTGTCTTCCACTTCAGTAACCCTTCCGCATACATGCGCCTTAAAATCAAAAGGGGTAAGCGTATATTGGATGGTTAGCTGCGAGGTTTTGCTATCGATGGCGGTGATCACGCCCGTGCTGGGTGCTTTAACGAGGGTGGGCTTTTGACCGGTATTGGTTTCCAAACGCTGTGCCAGTAAATCGCCCTGATACACGAAATCGCCTACCTGCCGCTTCAAATAGCGTAGGGCTTTCTTGGGCGGGCAACCTATTTTATCCGCGATGTTTACATGCACTGGATTCATGTCATAATCCTGAATTTCAGACATGATGATGGTGCCCGTTACATAGTCGATATGCTCAACGATGCCTCGCACCTGGCTGGGATAATCTTGCCCGGCGTAAGCTCTTTTAGGCTTGGTGGGCAGATGGCGCAGATTGGTATTAAAATCCACTTTATCGCCTGGAGATACCTTCAGCGAGGCCCGCACCAGCGCTTCATCCACATTATCCAAGCCGGAGAAGGCTTGCACTACAAATAGCCCGGGGGGATTGAAACGATTGGAGGCCACCACGTCGTCGGGGCTGACCCTATCTTCCTTTTGGAAAAGTATTTCGCCCTTATAGGGAAGATTTACGGTGCGGAAGAATTCCCCTCTCTGCAAGGCGGGGGGGATTTGGGGTGCGGGAATGCTGGCCTCACCGTCTGAAGCATACAGCTCCAAAGCCTTATCCATTTGCGGCGCATAAATGCTTACGTTATAGCGGGTATCCAGAATTACCGGTAGTTCCGTTTTCACGGTTATGGGCTTATTATCCATCCCCAGAACAGCTTTGCCGTGAGGAGTGATGCGCAGTTCCCGCATTTTTCCGCCGCCCAGAACCATGAAGCTATTGGGAAGGAGCTCCAAAGTGCGCGGCAGCCCGGCTTCCATGATATCCACCTTCATCACTACCTTGTTATATTTGGAAGGGAAGTGGGGTCGGATGTGCAATGCCAGCTTTTGCAAGCATTTGTTTTCCAAAAGCTGAGTGGCCGTTACGGGGTCGCTTTTGCCCAGCACGCCCAGATGGGGACTGAGGAAATCCTTATCCAGCCACAGCTCCGTAATTCCATGTGCATCAAAGGCATCGATCAATATGCCCAAGCATTGCGAGGGACGCTGCGCATGGGCAAAAATCCCGCCTGCGCCGATCAATACGTCTATTTCGCTGGGATAGAATTGATACTGCTGTTGCAGTATTTCATATTCGAACTTAGCCTCATAAGCATCGATCGAGGAATTTTTCAGGTGATCCAAAAAGCCAATCTTCGCGGCATTGTAATGCATCTCCTGATGTTGCACCAAGGCCAGGCGGATGGCCTGCCGGGCCAGGGCGTGTTCGATACGGAATTCCCTTGCGGTGCAGGGATTGGAGGTGGGGAAAAGGGTCTTATTACCGACAAAATTGCGCACTTCCGCCTCGGTGAAATCGGGGGGGAGGCTCTTCATCAGATGCTCCGTTTCGCTTTCCGCCATCACGTTCAGAGCGCTGTAACTCATACCCAGATTCGCGCTTACGGTACGATGATAATAGCCCTTGATGTATGAAAAAACGTCCGTGGTAGCCCCACCGATATCAAAGGCAAAGAAATTGCGTGCCTTGGTTTCCGTTAGCGGCACCAGACTGTTTAGAACCCCCATGGGCGTGGGAAGGATATCTGCGCTCACCTGCTTTTTCAGGGGGGCATAGCCCGGGGCGTGTTCCATCACATTTTCCATAAAGAGGGTTTGGATCATGTCCCGCGTGGGCTTGAGGTTTTCTTGCACCAGGCTGGGGCGCAGATTGGGCAGCACCACCAGGTCAAAATCTCTGCTGATCATGTGTTTGATTACATCCTGGACATCGCTATTGCCAGCGTAAATAGTGGGGATTTTCTGATTCGTTACGAATTTTGGCTTGGGCCGCGCGATGCGCAAGATCTCTGCCAGCCGTAGCACTCCGCTAATCGCTCCGCCATCGGTGCCTCCACATAGCAAAATCATGTCCGGGTGCAGGTTACGCATAGCCATCATCTGCTCTGCAGCGGTGCGATTGTCGTCTAAAGCAAATACGTCTAAAATAATTCCCCCGGCTCCATAAGCGGCGCGACGGGCACTGGAAGCGCTATCAAAAAGGGTAAGCCCGATCACCAGGATCTGCAAACCCCCGCCCGCACTGCTGGTAGCCAGGTAGCCAATCTTCTCGTTCAGCGCAAATTCAGGGGCTATCAGGCCTGGCTTGAGCAGCTTTCGCCCCGTTTGCCTTTCCAAATTAG
>CAYSGM010000031.1:15499-25626 GCA_964430595.1 uncultured Candidatus Cloacimonas sp. | reverse complement strand
GCTGGCAGCTTCGATTGCCACAATATCCGTGGATGCCAGAATCCCGATATCGGGAACAAAGGGTTTACCTGCCCGGGAGAAGCAATCGCACCCGCTGCTGATGTTTGCCAGCACGTTTATGTACACCATCTTCTTCTGGCGGCCAAGCACCATGGCATATTCCACCAGGCGTTCCATAAAGGCATCCTGTTTATTATCCTTAGCAGGAAAGGAGAATACTTTCTGCGGACATACAGCCGTGCATTTACCGCAGGCTACGCACTTTAACTGGTCTATGTTTACAGGTTTGATAGTTATGGCTTCTTCGGGACAGGTTTGCACGCACAGCCCGCACTCTATACACTTGCTGCTGTCGTAAATGGGATAATCTCCGCTGTGCAGAAAGCGTTTCCCCTGCTTGCTTGCCAAGCCCATGGATACGTTCTTTATCGCCCCTCCGAAGCCGGCACTACCATGCCCCTTGAAGTGCGAAAAGATCAGGTAACCATCATAATTGGGGAAATGACTGCCGGTATATACCTTGCGGAAATGCTTGGTAGGCACGTCGTAGGCAAGGTTGGCTTCGCCATCCAGAATGTCAATCGGTGCGTAATCGAAGCCATGCCGCTTTGCCAGAGCAACATGCGTATTCGTCTTGCCCCTTTCTCCGCCATATAGCACATTGGTTTCCACCAGCGTGCCGTTCAGCTTCTTGCACAAGTCCTTCACCAGTGTTGCGGGCAGATAGTTATCGTTTCCTTCTTCACCGAAATGCACTTTTATGGCTATCTTGCCTTCCAGTTCGGTGCTAAGGTATTCATATATCTTCATCACCGCCTGAGGGGATATCTCTTTCGTGAAATATACCGTGGAAAGCGAATCGCCGCTCTCAGGCAGGGCTTCTTTCCGTTCCGCCTTGGCACAGGCGCAGAACAGACACATCAAAAGGGCTAAGCTCAGGCTGATAAAAAGCTGCTTTCGCATCGACAAGCCTTATTGAAAGCGGTCTGGAATCAGTATCTGCCAATCCGGCTCTATCACTTCATCAATGCCATAGCCGTGGAACTTGTTATCGTAGGCATCATACCACACTTTCTTGCCTTCTCCGGCAGAGTTGTCCTTGGTGGCAATGGCAATCACCATCTTATACAGCACCATGGGTACATAGGTTTCCGTGGGAGAGATCTTCAGCTTTTCTGCTAACTCGCGGTTGTATTCTTCCGGTGTTTTCCACGCAAACATGAACTTCCAATTCTTCATAGCCCGTTTGCTAATCTTAGCCTCGGACATGGCATTC
Organism: uncultured Candidatus Cloacimonas sp.; assembly: GCA_964430595.1. Classification (GTDB taxonomy): domain Bacteria; phylum Cloacimonadota; class Cloacimonadia; order Cloacimonadales; family Cloacimonadaceae; genus Cloacimonas. The sequence goes on along the minus strand of CAYSGM010000031.1, from coordinate 24,350 downwards.
TCCACCGTGAAGCCGCTCATGCTGCCCTTGCTTTGCAGATATACATCCGCAAACTTGCGTATCTCGCTGATCGCGGTTTGAGCTTCGGTGCTTCTTTTGTTCTTCATGTAGCGGTTATAGCGCGGTATTGCCATGGCTATTATGATTAACACCAGGATAAGCACAACTATGATAAGTATCTTTTTGGCTTTACCCGATTTGAGATCTTTCGATTTACTGGTAGTCATTATCTCTCCTTTCTCAGGAATAATGGGCATTCAGGCATTGCATTGTGCAATATCATCATCCTGTCGCATGACTAACATAATGGCTAATCTCGTCAAGAGAATAATACCAGACTTTCAGGAAAACCCTAAGTCTATGTATATTGATCGATAACAGTAGCCTGCTGATGTTAGCTTGGGTTTGTTGGAAACATCACTTCACGGACTGAATATTGATTTTGAGTAAAAAAAGATTTTGGTTTGGAAGTGGACTAGTTCAAAAACAACGTTACACAGAGAAAGGGGTGAGTAACAAACCTCACCCCTTGCAATATGGGAATACTCAAACAGATGTGTCCTATTTATTCCTGATCCGAAACGGACTATGTTTTGGGCTTGTGGCTTTATTAGAATTACCGAATGCATCCTGCGAAAGATCGGTTTCAATAACAACTACAGTATTGCCATATTCTGCCAGATTCCCTTCATTAACATATATTACACCATCAGTTGGATTTTCAATGTTGATACTGTTAGCAGGAATCGTGTGAGATCTGTCAGCTGGTTGTAAAAAAGCATCATACCAATCATATTGTTCCAAATCAGACCCAACCCAAACTCCAAAGCCGAAACTCTGCAAATGGCTATTTTGGGCAAGTGACCAGGATACCGGTATTGGTTGTGTAAGGTTTATTGTGTTTGGTATAATCAGGTTCTGTGGGTATGATGGTATTGTAACAATGCCGGTGAATACAGTGGTATTATCTCTCTTAAACAGAATCTGAAGCTGAGTGACATTGGTTGGAATTGGGATCATATTGGTTTCAGTTACTAAATCATCCCATTGATTAACATAAACGGGAATATTAGCACCGTTGATTTCCAGAAGAAATGTATCTTCATGACTTACATCTTCTGGTGTCCTTTCAAAATTGATGCACATATACTTGCTGTTTGCATCTGACATTTCCCAAGAGATGATTATGTACCAATCTTTAGTGTCTATAAATGCATCGTAATCATCCCAATTGTTAAAGTTATAACCGGAGCCGATATAAAAAATCGCCATAGCAGTATCGCTGGTAACCCAATCTGTTTTATAAGCTTTGGCTTTTATAACCGAGGTTGCGGATACGGATATCGGTGTACTGTATTGTGAGGATGTATCTGTAGGCTCACTTCCATTCACAGTATAGCGAATTACAGCACCGGGAGTGCCACAGGAAATAGTAACACTCTGCGTAGTAGTAAAACTTCCTCCGGGGGGATTAAAAGTGGGTGTAGCAACCAAATTGGGAGGAAAGATGGTATAAGCGGCACTACCGATTTCACTATCAGCCAATCCGTCCATAACTGCTCTTGCTTTTAGCGTAGTTGTGGTTGAAACAGTTAGTGGGGTTACATACGGCAATGTAGGGCTTGAACCATCTACAGAGTAATATACGGTTGCCCCCGGTGTGGCGCATTTAACTGCCACGGTCTGGGTTGCGTGGTATTCTCCCGCAGGAGGTGTGAAGATTGGTGTTGCAGTCTGCACAACATCCAGAGTGTAGATTGCGGATACCATATCACTGTCACTCATGCCCGATTTTGTTGCTTTGGCTTTAACAGATACGCTTGACGTTACCGAGATAGGTTCAGAATATACAAAAGAGGTCTTGGTCGGTTCGGTTCCGTCTAAAGTATAACGGACTACCGCACCAACTGTTGCACATCCGATGCTTACAAACATAGCTTGATTGAAGTTTCCCCCGGCGGGAGAAAAGACAGGATTAGCCACTTTTGTAGGTTGGGGAGTGTCCGGTTCAGATGTCTTTTTGCAGCTTGTAGTGAAGGCAAACATGCCGATAACCAGTATCAGCGTTAACAACAGTTTTGTTCTTTGCATCTTATCCTCCAGTATTTGCATAAGTTCTAGTTCTGCATTGGCATTTTAATGCTTTTTCAACGTTTTGAGATTATTGATCCCGTCAAGAGATTAATTGTTCGATAAGGTAATGGCGCGTATCTGTAATATGCGATGTAGGTTAGGGACATTCTGGATTAGTACGGACCCAAGAACTTTGTCCCGTTATAGTGAATCAAATGTTCAGGATTATCCTCAATCCACACTTCAGTTTCCCAAGCAATTGATGATGAGTATCTAGCAAAAGTAGCCCTGTCTTTGAAAGCAGAAACGTAAACCATGCCATAATCACCAGAATCAAACACCTCTGATAATTCAACATACCGCTTACTATCCATTGGTCCATGGCTGGTAACTGATTCTATCAGAACAACCCACTTTCTCTTAGGGAGATAAAACACCACATCGGGGAACTTATTATGCTCATTGAAGGGAATCTGTAGTGCTTTTATTAGCACCTCATTCACAAATGCGGATTTCTTCTGCGTATCACCCACATAAACAAGCTCTGCTCCATGCAAAAACAACGGAGCGAATTTCTCGATTATTGCTTTAACTAGTTCGTTATGTTTCCCTGGGCTTAGCATGATTTCCTTCTCATTAACCATTATGGGAACGCGTTTCATGCTTCTTGGTTTAGCATATTTCTCTGCTAAGGTTTGCATCTTTATGCTAAATTCTATCAGAGCTACATCCCAGTTTGCTGATTCGTATAGTTTGGCAAGCTCAAGAAGCTCCGGCGAGATCTGATATACTGCTTGAGGGCTATTTGTGGATCTATTGTCATCATCGGGATTGTATAACACTAACCCCGCTTGAACCAATTGATGAATGCTCTGTCTCCTAAAAGTCTCTCTGGTATTAGGCTTATATTGTTCCTTATAATGCAGTGCACTAAACTCCATTATTGGCGTAATCCCCATCAAAGGATTATGCGCTTCGCTGAAAGGCATGTCTGGCTTTAAGCCCAATAATGCTAATAAGCAAAGCCCAGTTCTCTTATTTTGTTGCCCTTTTGGCATTCCTAATTCAGTAAGTATTTTTATTGCCTGATCAATTCGTTGTGTTGCTTTTTTATTTGGCTTCATGGTTCAAAACCTCCTTAATAATGTCCTCGAATACTTGATAGTTGAACTCCTCTTTTTGTAACCTATGTCCAAGCTCCTTTATCTGTTCCAGTCTAGGATACTTCATTCTCTTAAGGTCGCTAACGTTTACCTGTGTATGTCCGCTGAATACTCTGAACTCTTCATCAAACCCTTCCGAGTTCAAATAAGCTACCAAGCCATAGGCAATATCCGGTTCCAAGCCCTGCCCACTATTATGAAACACATTCAGATGGTTCTCGAATGCTATATATTCCCCACTGGTTACATCAGGTTTGTAAAGAGCAGCCACTATCCTTCGTTTCTCTTCCTTGGAAGAAAACCGTCGCACAACCACGTAATACCCATTTCTATACATCATCTTTTTAGTAATCGTATTGGTTTCTATCGTTGTTTGTCCTCCTGACAAGCTTGGTATATGAACCATGAATGAGCTGATATTTTGCGGAAAGATTAGTGGCGTATCAAATCCGGGTGATTCTTTGCTAATGTATTCCATGTTCCGGAAATCAACCACCGGTCCCGTTGAAACCATGCAACCAAGTTGTGCAAAACCAGAGATTACTTTCGAGGGTTTTATACCATTCTCACGAGGTATGTTAATGATCAATTCCCTTGACGTTATATCTACAATATCGGAGTAATCTGCATAGAGGCTTTTTACGCTTTCTAATGCCTGATCTTTGGAGTAGCTAACTTCCACTTGATTGATTATGTTGTTCTTTTGTAACAGGATAATTATGTTTTCTTGCAGCACGCTGTCATTCTTGAAGATGCTATTTCTGGATTCGAATAGATGTATTCTTCTGATTGCTGCATTAGACAATATGTGCTTACGAAACGGAAGGTAATATGTCCCATTACAAAAGCTTCTGGGTATTATTGCCACCAGATAGCCATCTTCTTTTAACAACTCCAGGCTCATAGAGACAAAAGCCGAATACAGGTTTACTATTTCCAAATCAACTGATCGTAACAGTTTGCGGCATGTAGAACTACTTTGGATTTTTTTGTAGGGTGGGTTCATTATCACATGCGTATAAAGTGGCTTTTCAAATTGTAATAACCTATCTACTGCTGCCTCAATGAAATCCTCATATATGATAGAATACTTTACGCTAGCAATGGACGACAACTCGTACAAATTCTTAGTTAGCTTAGCCAGAACGTTGTTATCTGTTTCATAACAATCTATTTCGAAGCTTAGACCCTGAACTCTTTGATTCATATTTAGCACAAAGGCACAAGATAAGCTGCCAATTCCCGCTCCGGGATCCAGCAGTTTCACCTTACTGCCATGAACATCAGGAAACATCGATGCCATGAACAACGCCACCCCACTTGGAGTAAAGTATTGTCCGAAATCGCTCTTATGGCTAATACTCGTGTGGCTTGCATGATGGGCTCTCTGTGTTTCCAGAGCTTCTATTAATGTCGTATTATCTTGAACCATAAGTTAATATCTCCCATCCTCATTTGATTTGTTATGGCGTTTCTGTCAAGTTTAATCACGCTTCGCTCGCAATAAAAAAAGTGTCAATTCTCCACTTCTTACAGACCCGACCCTATCCAACTAGAAACAATCCAATCATTACTTGACACAAAACTATTACATCACAAGGTTGTCACAGTATGAAAAACTGTGGAGATACAGTATGATTAGACCGCTTATGTCCTTTGCATCTTGTCTGGCACTTGGCATACTATTTCTGTTCGGTTGCAGTGATAAGCATCCTACTGCGGTTGAGAGTACGCATCTCAAGTGGATTGTCACGTGGATAAAGGCAAGCGATAATAATACCCCGGGCTTTATACAAGGTAACTTTGTCGTGAAGAAATGGAGCCCATATGGATGCGGTCGTGATGTTCCCAACAGTATCGCTGTAGCTTTAGATAACGTTTATTACCATCTTACACCGTACGAGCTACCCTTTGATAAAGGATGGACTACCGAAGATGTATTGCTTGAAGCGGGTAAAACCTACATTTTCAAAATAATCTGGGGCGGCGTTGCCACAGCTACAATTGATTTTACCGTACCACACAGACCCGTGTTTGACACCTCTGAAGCCTTCAACCCTGCACAGGAGAACGTTATAACTTGGTCTTTAGCGCGCGATTGTGCCCGTCAGTACATATCAGTTCATTCTAACCTATACGATAACAACTTGCACGATTCCTGGTCTACAGCCATCTTGCCCACTACCAGAAGCGTAACCATCCCAGCAAATGCATTAGAAAGCTTCGGAACAGACACGGTATATAGAATATCATTTACTCAGGGAGACTACATAACTAACGATGAAGTCTTTCTAGAAATCTGGACTTATAACAGTTACACCTATCCTCCTGCTGAACATAGCAAGACAATCGCAACTCCTTCAACACACAATGCAAATTCACTTGCATTGGCATATTAACCTGTTAAACAACTGAACAGGATACCTGCTAATCTAGCTTTGACGATGCTGAATACCACCAATTGCACTCCTTGCAAATGCCCCTGCCTTTGCCTGTTTTATCCGAATCTTTCATTTTCCCATCCCTATTCCACCTAAACTTGGTGCTTATTCTCTCTGAGCAGCTACCGTGTTTCTTTCGTAATACGCAGGATACACGATAGCTACCCGGTAGTTGGTCGTAGCAGTTATTAGGTGGATGATAAGCTGTATGTGCTGATAAAGGCTTATGAATGATCTGGAACACCGAATTCATTCGGTTGGTACGCCGAATTTATTCGGTGCGTCCAGATAATATTGCGAGCAATAATGTGTGTTTCAGGCTTTATAACCGGATAAATCCGGTTGTGCCAACTGGCTGAAGCCAGTGTTCCAATTATGTGCAACGTTCTTTGTTAATATGCCTTAGCTGTATAAAGGTTAGAGCTTTATCCGCATAAGTATATTTAGCTTGACTATGCATGAGTGGCTGAGATGCTTGCCCTAAACTAAAATAGCAGACGTAATAGACCTATTTTACCGCTAAGCATGGGAGAAATTGATGACAGATAATGTAACGCCAATACTGAGAGCAGAATCAGCAGCAGACTACCGCCAGGTGGAGCATATCACGCGGGAAGCATTCTGGAATGTGCATGTACCCGGTTGCGACGAGCATTATCTTGCCCATGTGCTTAGGGATTCGCCGGATTTTATTGCCGGGCTGGATTATGTGGCGCTCCTGGATGGTGAGTTGGTGGGCAACATCATGTATGCGCAATCCCGGATATTGGACAGTGCCGGGAAGAGCCACCCCGTGATAACCTTCGGTCCGGTAAGCGTATTGCCGGAGCACCAAGGCAAGGGAATCGGCAAAGCACTCATCATGCACACCCTGGATTTGGCGCGCGCGATGGGGCATAAAATTGTGGTTATCTACGGCGATCCTGCCTATTATTGCCGTTGCGGTTTTGTGGCAGGCGAGCAGCACAATATCCGCACCTCGGATGGCTTGTTTTCTCCCGCATTGCAAGTAGTGGAGCTGGTTCCCGGTGCTTTAAACGGTATCAAAGGCAAATTCCACGAGGCAGAGGTTTACAACCTTAATCCCGAAGCAGCGGAGCAGTTTGACACTGCTTTCGAACCTAAAGAGAAGTTTGAAACCCCTTCGCAGAAAAGGTTTATGGAGCTTCTGTCCCAATCTCACTCATAGTCATGTTATAGTCCTACTTCTTCCCATAGCCCAAGCAGACAATCCTATGATTCCATAACCTGATAAAACGCAGCATCTTAGCTTATTTCCCAAGCATCTTCCTTGCTTGAAAGAGTTAATCACTTCTTAATCTAGCCTTAATCAAGCGTTAATTGTTAACGCTTGATTAAGGCTAGATGATCACTTGATAAAGAGCTTGGAGTAAGGAAGAAGAGATCAGGAAGAAATAATCAAGAAGAAATTCAAGAAAAACTTGACAAACTTCCTTATGTAATAATCCATTGCATTTGTTGGTTCGGAAGAAGCATTTACTGTAGTGCCATTGTAGAAACAGGATGCTTTTACAAAACCAAACCAAGGAGGAATACCATGAAACCGAAGGTTTTGTTATTTGTTAATTTACTCGTGGCATTGTTTATGTGCCTTTCAATCCTCTCCTGCGGGAAGCAAAATCCGCTGCTTCCGTCAGTAACAGAGGAGCAGCAGGCGATCAGCTTTGCGGATGAAAAGATACCTGCCTCGGAGGGAGAGTTCATCTACCGTCAGATAATCCGGCTAATGGCGATGGAAGGTGCCTCATACTCATACCGCTTAAGTACTTTGGACGCCAGCCTGCCGGAAGGTATGTTTGACGATGAGGAAGGCTGGTTATATTTCCGCACTCCCGGTAGTGATCCCGGCATTCCATTGTCCGAAGCCGGGGCACACCGCACCATTTGGACAGCCCAGGCTGAGCTAAGCGCGGATTTTGCTTCTTTGGAAGCCAAGCTCAGTAACCTGATTACCAAAGTGGAAGTGCGGGTGAAAGACGAGAATGGAGCTATAGTAACCCATGAATCGCCCTTTAAGAGTGATAGGCTGATAAGTAGTTATATCACGGTTCCATTTGCTTTGGGGGCTACAACCGGGATGGGGGTAGAATTTGGACTAAACGAAACCATAGGTGATATCCTGGTGGAAGGGCTATACGCGCATTATTTTATGTATAGGCTCAATACCTTGGATAGTGAATATGGGGTTACCAACTACGGCACCTGGCATAGTTCCATGGACAGCCGAGATATACGTAAAGTGTTGCTAAACACCACTTCTACTCCTGCCTTATCGGTAACTCCAGCGAATACCTGGACGCAGTTCGAATCCTATGTGGTTACCAGGCAAGGGATTCAGGAAGCAAGCACGCACAATGTATACTTTCGTGTGGTAGCCGGAAATAAACCGGTGGCAATGATATACCCGGAAGCTCTTGTGGGCTTGGGTGATTATCACTATACAATAGTTCAGGACAAGCCTGCGCTGGCATTCTATGAGCAAATACCCACGTCCGGTGAAGAGAAAAACCGCCAGCTTTGGGGCAATGAGGGTAGTTTTGTTGCAGTGAACTCACAAGATTTTAAGCTTCACCTGCGTTGGGGATACCAGGGGCAGTATGCAGAGGATGATCCTTTCAGCACGGCAACAAACTCGTGCTTAAACGAACAGGGGCAAGCTTATTATAGCAAGATTACAGCATTTGATCTCAGGCTGGATGGAGCTGCCTTGCCGTCTAACAGCGGCTTTGTAGATCCAGTGCTTGTAAGCCACACTGATGGCTATACCTGGCTTAGAGTGCAGAACTTACGGGAAAGTTGCAGGCATATTACCTTAAGCAATCTTAGTAATGGAAATCATGTATTTCAAGTATGCGCGGTGGATTTACAGGGAGTGTATAGCGAACCTGCAAATGTTTCTATCAATCTGATTCCCTATAAGCCCTTTAGCCAAAGAAGCGGGATCCTGATTGTGGATGATTCTCCGAACCACTCATTGTATTCTCCGGAAGCGATAGTGGATAATATTTATAACGCAATTGTGCAGAACACCTGGGGTGCTGTTACTACCTACGATGTAGCCGAATCGGGCAATACAAGCTTAGCCCTAGGCTTTCCTATGTTGCAGGATTATAAAGCGATTGTATGGCACTCCGATAATACAAATAGTATGGC
>CAYSGM010000031.1:0-15489 GCA_964430595.1 uncultured Candidatus Cloacimonas sp. | reverse complement strand
GGCAAATCTGATGCCTAATATTGATGCATTGGATTGTTATCTGGCTAATAGCGGTAATCTGGTGCTTAGCGGGACTAACAAGCTATATACAGCTTTATCGGTTATAAGTAGCCAATGCCCGCAGTTTGTAGCAGACCGCCTGGGGATTAGCAATAGTGGTTGCTACGGCTATGTAGGCAATTCTATTACCACCAATCCTTTCTTTGTTCGTGCCAATGGCTTAAATGGTATTAGCGATGTAGCAGTGGAAACGGATGCCTCTTTTTGCTCTTTAATAAACAGCCGCAAGGGTCTCTCTATAGTAACGTATTTTAATCCCGAAGCAGGCATGAACTTCCTGTATGGCTTTGGCTGTAAACCGGTGGAAAGCACCGCCTACCCGCCCACTCAAGAGCAGTATGACATGTTCTCCAGCAAGTATGTGGCATACAAATATAGCCATTTAGGCTCCAATGTAGTGGTGTTTGGCTTCCCTCTATCCTTTATGAAGCAGACAGAAGTAAGCTCTGCCATCCAAAATGTCTTGGGAGGAATTATGGGCACAAGCATGGTAAAAGGAGGTTCAAAATGAGACAGATAGTATGCTTAATCCTGGTGTTTATGATTGGCTATCTTAGTGCTGTGTCCAACAGTGGATCGGCTGAGCCAACGCGCAGTCTGGATTCGGAGTTTCACAACTTTGGTCAGGTGTGGTTACGTACTACTAATTTTGGCTTTCTGGGCTCTGGAGATGATTTTGTCCCTCAATATCCTTCTTTGGAATATCCCGGGGGAAGTGGAATTGATTTCCTGTATCAGGCAGCGCCGTGGATTTCGGCTAAGAAACACCGCCGTAATATTATAGGGAACTTGCTTTATTGGCCCGTATACCCTCCTGTAGCTAATACAGTACCCATACCAGTCGATAGTCCCCTTTGGAATCCATCCATGCACGCAGTATTAGATACTCTTACTTCCGTTGGGTTCGATGGAGATAATGATTTGTACGAACTGCTTCCAGCATATAACCCGCTATTGGTTGCAACCCCAGAAATGCAGGCTTACTACGAAATCTATAACCATCAGGACAAAGTGCTGAGAAGTATTTATGGCAGTCCCTCTCCCCGTCCTTTTGTTATTCCTGATCCTGAGCAGACCTATTGTTTTTCTATCCCTCAAGCATCCACTTTTTCTACACCGGGCTTTGAGACTAATTCTGCCTATTACTATGACTATTGTCCCTTTGGTTCTGACGGAGATAGAGATTATGGTTCATCAAGCGCACAAAACATACACAAGCCCCTTGGACTGGCAATTCATCAGGAAAGCTATGCTTGGAGCTTACAAGTCTATCAGAAGTTTCTTATAATAAAGTACAACATATACAATACCAGTACTATCGATACATTATACGACGTGGCACTTGCAAACTATTTCGATGCGGATATAGGTCCACAAGTATGGGGTCCGGAAAAGGCAGCGGATGATAAAAGCGGGTACATCCAAGGAGACGGTTATGAGTTCGCTTTTTCGTTTGATGCCGATTTTGACGGGGGACTAAGTCCCGGTTACGTGGCAAACAAGATATACATACCGGGGTTTGATGGAAACAGTGCTGCGTGGTATTGGAGAGTTGGGCAAGGACCTGATGATAGTGATCCCCTTAATTTGCAACCCACAATGCGAACTGCTAATGAAAAATATTGGCTGGCAACAGGAAGGAATCCAAATCTAGACAGCTTTGTATCTCTATGTCCCGAAGGAAGCAGCGAGTATGTACAGCCCACAGCTAATGACACCAGATTCCTATACTCCTTGTATGGAAACTTACCCACCCAAGGCAATCCCAATCCTGCAGGGAGGTTAAATCTGGCACCGGGCGCAAGCCTTAGCTACTATTCTATTGTGTTTTGTGGTGATAATCTGGTGCAGCTTAAAGAGCAATCCGTAATGATAGAAGATTTCATCGATGGAGGCTTGCAGCTTGGCGATCTGGAGGGTTTAACCTGTATTCCATATTTAACACCAATCACTATACAGCCCCCAAGCACTTTTGTTATGAACTGGTATTCTGCCAATAACCCGCACCATTTCGAAGTGATGTATAAGCCATACAGCTCTCCTGCATCTCAGTGGCAGAGTATAGAAAAGCCCGGTACTGCCCGCAGTCATAACCTTGCTAACCTAAGCCCCACCGTGTGGTACGAGATGAAGATTGCTTCCATATACAACCCCGGTCCAGACGAAGTGTATCTGGAAAGTACTACGCAACTTGTGAACTACCAAAACATCAGCCCCAATGAGGACTTAGTAAACAAACCGGGGATGATGCTAACTAACTACCCAAATCCCTTTAGACCAAGCACAACGATTGCTTTTGACATTAAAGAGGCGGGGAATACCTCTTTGAGTGTTTATAACATCAAGGGGCAATTGGTAAAGGAGATAGTTGATAAACCTATGTCCTCCGGGGCTCATACCATTACCTGGGATGGCAGGGACGAGAAGGGTAACACTTGCAGTAGCGGAGTATATTACCTGAGATTGATGAGTGGCAACCAAACCCAGCTGAGGAAGCTACTGATCCTGAAGTAACTAAGACCTTTGGATAGGGGAGAAGCGTTTGAGCGAGTTTACCGAACAGGTGGTGAAGATTATCCTGTCTATCCCGCCGGGAAAAGTGGCGGGTTATGGACAGATTGCGGTGCTTTCCAGTATTCCCGGTGGGGCAAGAGCAGTTGCCAGAGTGCTGCACTCCAGCACAGAGAAGTATTCCCTGCCCTGGTGGAGGGTAATCCGCAACAGCGGTGAAATAGCTTTGCCGGAAGATAGGGGAGGGGCTTTGCAGAAAGAGCTACTCCTAGGGGAGGGTGTGGTGTTCAAATCTGCATGGAAGGTAGATTTGGCGCAAAGCGGTTGGGAAGCATAACCCGGTTTGCTGCTTGACAGATATGGCATAGCCCGGGAAATTGAACACAGCAGTTAAGCAATAGGCTGATACTCTTTTACAGCCACCCTGACTGGAGTAGGCAGGGTGGCTGTATTTGTTTTTGTGGAGAGATTATGCGAGAGTTCAGTTCAGTTGTGTTACTGGCTTTGCTGCTGTTATCAGCGTGTGGCAAGTCCAGCCTTAGAATAGGGATAATTAAACCTTCTATAGACCACCTGCCCTTGTCCTATGGCTTTCAGATGAAGCGGATGAATGCGGAGATTTACACCTTGGTGCCTTTTACCAGCGGGTGGGAAGTGCAGGAAGCACTTGTGGCAGGTAGGGTTGATGCGGCAATAATGCCTTTTACTTACGTGTGGAATGCGGCTGCATCGGGATAGGCACGGATTATCTGCTGAAGCGCATTAAGGGCGTAACAGAACAGCGGACTTATGCCTAGTGCTTGGTAAGCGCCTTATGAAAATCTTTGCCAAACACGATATGCATGAACATGGTTTTCACCGCCATCCCAATCGTGGCAGGGCTCATGGCTTTGCGCCGGAAACTGTTGTAAAACAAAGGTATTAACCGCCAGCCTTTGCTTAAATACACCCTCACATACGCTTTTGGCAGGTATCGGTCTATCTCTTTATGGCTCATAAACAGCGGTTTATACACGCAGTGCATGGCGTCATAATCTTCCCAGTTGTAGTGAAGGATGCGGTCTTGCGCTACCAGACGGTTAAATACTTCGGTGCCGGGGAAGGGCGTAAGAATAGAGATAAGCACATATCCTAACGGCAGGGAACTGAAGAAGCGGATATTCTGCTCTAGGTAGCGGGGTTTATCATATTCGTCCGCCGAACCGATGATCATATACCAATTGTGCGAGATGGATAGCTTGTTCAGGATCTTTATCGCTTGCTTCATCTGCTCTATGCTGATTTTTTTATGCATGCGTTCCAGCACTTCCGGGATGCCGCTTTCTATGCCGATGGACATCAGCGAGCAGCCTACTTCCGCCATGCGGGCAATCAGGGCGGGGTTATTGCATATGGTATCCACACGGCTCATGCAGTTAAAGTGGAACTTTAGCTTTTCCTCCTCGATAGCGGTGCAGAACTGCTCCATCCACTTAGTATCGATAGTAAGATTATCATCATGAAACCAGAAGCTGTCGTGTCCCCAGCTCATGTATTCCTTGATCTCGGCTATAACTGCTTCCACGCTGCGTTTGCGGTATTTGCCTTCATAAAAGGCAGAGATGCTGCAAAAAGAGCAGTTGAAGGGGCAGCCCCGTGAAGAGACTATTTTTGGGGAAAAGGTGAATTCGGGCGCAGTGAGATCCCTGGTAATCTTCGGTAGGTTTTCTATATCTTCCAGCAGGGCAATAGTGCTGTCATTAGCATACTTGCCATCCCGGAGGTAAACGATGCCCATAATATCGGGATAGGGATTATCCTGCTCCAGAGCGGAAAGCAAGCGGGGGAACACGTCCTCACCTTCCCCGCGGCAAATGTAATCCACGCCGGTAACCGCAAACACTTCTTTATACATAAAGGTGGCATGATGCCCGCCAATAATGGTTTTAAGCTTAGGATGGTGCTTCTTAACGTGCTTCAAAAGATCGCGGGCGATGGGGTAGGTTGCACTTACGCAGGATACTCCCAATACCGAAGGGTTGTATCGCTTTATGAAGCTATCCACATCGTCCTTATCCGCCACCACGACTGTTGTGTTATGCCCTGCATCGCGTGCAGAGGCAGCCACATACAGCAGTCCCTGAAGTATTTGGTTTCCTTTACGCAGGCTTTCCAAGCCACCGGTTCGTGCTTTTGGAGATACTAAGAGGATATTCATACACAATCCTGATTTCTTTTATGCTAAGGAATTCTTGCGGGGCTGGGGTGTCAAGCACTATATGCAGGCTTTTACTTGTAACATTTTGCCAAGCGGTTACAAATTTGTTTGACATATTCCCAATGCTAATTTGTTCTGCCCAAAGAGGTGGTATAATTATGAAGATATGCATTTATTTCTTTTCGGGCACGGGCAATACTCGCTTTATCGCAGAAGATATGCAGCAGAGGTTTAATGCGAGCGGTTCGCAGTGCTCTCTGGTTCCGATGGAATCCGTCACCAAGGGAGACGCTGAGCTAAAACCGGAGGATTATGATCTGGTAGGGCTGGGATTCCCTGTCCATGCCTATGATGCACCCCGGGTAGTTTACCAGTTTCTGGAGCTGCTTCCCGCTGCCCCAATCCGCTATTTCCTGTTCAAAACTGCGGGGGATAAGCTTTTGTATGGTGGCTCCACGCGCCAGATGCGGATGCTGTTAGCCAATAAACGCTGGAAACTGGCTTACGAATCCTTCTTTGTGATGCCGGCAAACATGGCAAGCCCTGCCAAACCGGATAAAATTGCCCGTCTGGTGGCAACCGCAAAACTACACTCCGCAGAAACAGTAGCAGATATCCTTGCCGGAACCAGGAAAATATTACCGGATAGCACCTCTCAACGGGTCTCCTCGCTGCTGAATCGCCTGGAAACCAGAGGATGCAGAAAGGGTTCACACCACTGGAGAGCAGGCGACAATTGCATACTATGCGGGAAATGCGTGCGGGAATGCCCTACTAACAATATCGAGATTGTAGAAGGCAAAGTGGTATTCGGAGACAAGTGCATCTTCTGCCAAAGATGCTGGTGGAATTGCCCCACCAGAGCCATAGATCACCCCTATGCACATTTTGTGCTGCTTAAGAAACCCTATACCCTTCAACAACCGGAATAGCATTGCGAAACACCCACTGATCAGAGAGGACACATGGAATATATTAAGACAGATAAGTACTTCGCCCAGGTGGCAGGAAGCCTGGAACCCTATGCCAAAGCGGAACTGGAAAGCTTCGGAGCAAAGGTGCTGCAGGAAGTCCCCCGCGGGATTCGTTTTGGGTGCGACAAAGCCACCCTCTACCGCATTGTATATAGCTCGCGCATCTTGCAAAGGGTGCTGGCTCCCCTGGTTAGTTTTCAATGCCACAGCGAGAAATACCTTTTTAGCCAGGCAAGCAAGATTCTGGATTGGACAGCACTGTTCAGTCCTGATGAGAGCTTTGGCATAGATTGCAACGTTAGCAACAGCCATATCAGCCATTCCCTGTATGCGGGGCAACTGCTGAAGGATGCCATCTGCGATTGTTTCCGCAACAAGTATGGTCGCCGTCCGGATTTTAAGACGCAGGGAGCGGATATCAATTTTAACCTGCATATCAGGGATAACTGGGCTACGATAGCATTGGATTTAACCGGGATCAGCATGCATAAGCGCGGTTACCGGATTGGAGCTAACCTCGCCCCGCTTCAGGAGACCCTTGCTGCTGCTATGGTGGTGATGTCCGCCTGGAAAGGGGATAAGCCCCTGATTGATCCCATGTGCGGCTCAGGAACCATTCTTGCAGAAGCTTTGATGCGCTATTGCAATATTCCTTCTGGTTACCTGCGCAAGGACACAGGTATGCCGTATTTGCCGGATTACGACGCTGCCTTGAATGCAAGCATCCGTAAACAGGAAAACAGCCATATCATCCCCCTGCCCAAAGGCTTGATCACCGGCTCGGACATCAGTGTGGGCAGCATCACCTATGCCGAGGAGAATCTTGCCAACCTGCCCGGCGGTGAAAACGTGGAATTCATGGTAACCCCATTCCAAGATTTACCACGGCAAAGTGGACGCTGCATCATCACCAATCCGCCCTATGGAGTGCGCATCGGCAACGATGAATCCACCAAAACTCTCTACCACGAACTGGGAGATTTCCTAAAACAAAAATGCCCGGATAGCGAATCCTACATCCTCTGTGGCAGCAAAGAACTGGTGCCGGAATTGCACCTGCGCGCCTACTGGAAAAAGAGCCTGAAAAACGGCGATCTGGATACGAAACTGGCGAAGGTTATAGTTAGGTAGTAAACCGGTTAGCAGGTTAGCGGGTTAAAAGGTTAAATAGTTAGCAAGTTAACAGGTTAAGGTGCACTGCCTTTCAGCATAATAAACCCTTTGGGGTTAAACATAAACCTTCTCCAATTGGCATCATGATCTTTTCTTCCCTGCGCTGGATTAATCCAGCTTTCCATGCTAACACCTACCTTGCAATCCGATCCTGAAATGAAGCGGGGTTCATCGGGGGTTGAACGGGCAAAAGCCCGATGATCTCCCGGTGAACCCCGGTTCGTTTCGCTTTCGGCAAGTAAGGACGGACTGGATAGTGACCACCTAAGCAGCAACAAAAACACGATTAGAAGGAAAAATAGCCTTGATAATAAAGGAATTGACGAAAATAAGCTGCTTATGATTATTGCCTTGGATACGGAAAAGGAGAACTTATGTTCGTCTTAGATCAAAACCAGAACAAGCTAGCGAAAATTAAATCCAGTATCTTTGCTTCACTGGGGTATAAGTAATCAAATGGGTGAGTGAGATATGACACAATCTACTAAAACCGCTCCGGCACCTGAGCCGTTGTTGCCCAAGCATGGGGGTTACCGCAAACTTAAGAGCTTTCAGCTTTCACAACTGGTATATGACATCACAGTGCGGTTTTGTGACAGGTATATAAGCAAATTTAGCAGAACACATGATCAGATGGTACAGGCTGCACGTTCAGGGGTGCAAAATATCGCCGAGGGCAGCCAGGCAAGCGGGACATCCAAGAAAACCGAACTTAAGCTAACCAATGTTGCCAGAGCCAGCTTGGAAGAACTGAAGCTGGATTATGAGGACTACCTCAGGCAAGGTGGATTTAGGCTGTGGGCAGAGGATGAGCCACTGCGTATGGCTTTGGTGCAGAGAAGGTGCAGCACGGCAGATGAGGTTGCAGCCTGGGTGAAGCAAGTGAGGGACGGGTATCATGGACAGAATGGACAGGATGGACTACATGGACAGATTGGACAGGACAAGCTAGGAGATATGTTGGGTGAGTCCATTTCGTCCATAAAGTCCATAAAGTCCATTGCAGATACTCCCGCATCTGTCACCAATCCTCCCAGATATGCAGAAATAGCAGCAAACGCAGCCTTGGTGCTTATAGGGGTTGCTACTACATTGTTGGATAGGCAGCTTAAAGCACAGGCAGATGCTTTTCTCAAAGATGGCGGATTTACAGAAAAGCTATACAAAACCAGGCAAAATGCCAGAAGCAAGGTTTGATTTCAAAAAGGGCTCTCATTTTTCCTAAATGAGCAGCTTAGTCTTTTCACCCAAAAAAAACACCGTCAGCGGGGGGTGCCAACGGTGTTTTGTTCAGCTTTTTACAGCTTTTGGACTTCTACCTTGGTGCGACGCAGGGAAACATCGCACGTATCATATAATGTATAAGTAGCTTAAGTTAATCCAATGCCTTCAGGAAGGATGGCACATCAGTTCGCAGGCTCGGAATCCGGTTTGGTTCATCTGCGGATGGCTTACGCTCTTCTTTGGGCGTGGGTTGGTTGATGTGCAACCTGGAGATGATATCCTCAATCTCGGCTTCGGGGCTTTTTTCTTGAACTGGAATGGTGGGAGTATGCGTAGGCAAACCTGGGAAATCGATCAGTTTGCTTTTATCTTCCCGATCCAAGCCTGTGGCAATCAGAGTTACATTGATCTTCCCGGACATGCTTTCGTCCAGGATAACACCCATGATTATGTTGCCGGCTTTACCGGTTTCATTCACGATAACGTTGTTCACTTCTTCAAATTCGCTCATCAGGATGTCGTGTCCGGCGGTGATATTCAGTAGTAAAGATTGGCAACCCTGAAGGTTAACATCCCGCAGCAGAGGATTGTCTATAGCAGCTCTGGCGGCGTTAATCGCGCGGTTTTCGCCTTCACCCATGCCGCTTCCCATCAAAGCGTAGCCCATATTCTGCATCACTGCTTTCACGTCGGCAAAATCCACGTTGATAAGCCCGGTTACGTTAATGATATCACTTACAGCCTTCGCAGCCTCGAAAAGCACATTATCTGCCTTGTTGAAGGCTTCTTCCAGGGTAACCCCGGAGTAAATCTCGCTGAGCTTTTCATTGGGAATTACGATGAGTGTATCCACATATTCACGCAGGTTTCTGATCCCATGATCGGCATTATCTGCTCTCTTTTTCCCTTCAAAAGGAAAAGGAGAGGTTACAATCCCGAGGGTCAAAATGCCCATTTCGCGTGCAATCTTGGCAATTACAGGTGCTGCTCCGGTGCCGGTTCCGCCACCCATACCGGCAGCGATGAAAACCATATCCGCTCCATCCAGATTGGATTTGATGTCTTCCTTGGATTCTTCTGCACTGCGGGAACCAATATCCGGATTTGCTCCGGTTCCCAAGCCACGGGTAAGCTTTTTCCCAAGCTGCATTTTCATATTGGCACAGCTTTTGGTGAGGTCGCTACCGTCTGTATTGGCAGCTATAAATTCCACTCCGTAAAGATTGTTACGGATCATAGTGTTGATGGCGTTGCCTCCGGCTCCGCCTACGCCGATAATCTTGATGTTAGTGCCTAATTGTGCGGCTTTGTCGTCGAATTCGATCATTTTTCCCCCTTAGGTAAAGTCCTTTAGTATTTTTTTAAACATATCTGCGAATTTACTGGATTTAAGATTGGATAAGTTGAAGCTCTTACCTCCTGGCTCAGCTTCCTGACCACAAGCGTGATACAGTATGCCGACTACCGTGGCAAAGGCGGGATCTTCAAGCCGGCTGATCATCCCATTAAGGCGGGAAAGATCCGGAGTAGCGACCTTTACATGCAGGTTAAAAGCCTCGGACAGCACTACATCGATATTGGTAAGATTGGCAGTTCCGCCACATAATACGATACCGGCAGTAACCAGTTCAGGTGTATAAAAGTCCTTTGCTTTTCCATAGCACAGAGACAGCATTTCTTCCACCCTGTGCTGGATTACATGGCTAACCAGATATTGGGTCTTGCGGCTGCCTGCACGTCCGCTGATGCCATCCACATCCAGCTCCAGGGATTGATCCACGCTACTTGCCAGTGCGTTACCATATTGAAGCTTGATGTATTCTGCATTGTCAATCGTTGTTTTAAGCCCGATGGCAAGGTCTTCGGTGATGTTCTTACCAGCCATGGGGATCACAAGGATCTTTTCCAGAGAACCACGGCTGAAGATGGCAAGATCACAGGTACCTCCGCCTATATCCAGAACTATTGCCCCGAGACGGCGTTCGTCGTCATTCAGAACGGATTCTGCTAAGGCGATGTGGTTCAATACAAAGTTCTCGGGATCGATATTATAGCCCGCCAGCTCGATACACTTGCTTAGATTGCGAAGTGGAGTAAGTTCGGAGAGGATGGCGTAAACCTTGGCAATGAGGTGAAACCCGCTCATGTTTACGGGGTTGTGGATATCATCCTGATTGTCGATAACAAAGTTATGCGGCAGACCGTGAAGGATGCGGAATCTCTCGAAGCCTTTCTGTATCTTAACGCTGTTTTTAGCATCGTTGATAACCTGTTCTACATGCTCCAGAGTTATCTCACCCGGCTCATTGGGAGTTTCGGTGGGGATTGAAATTCTCCCATCGCCAATGTGGGTCTTTATGTGTTCACCCGTGATATTGGCATGGATGTTCTGGGCTTGGGTATTGGCAGCTTTCTCGGCATCATTAAGAGCTTTTGCGACTGTAACGGAAAGAGCCTGGATATCTTTTACGATTCCACGTTCTATGCCTTCAGATTGAGATTCGCCAATGCCTAATATCTCTAAACGTCCGCCTCCTACCTCTTTGGCAATGATGGCGCGAACAAAGGAAGAACCTATATCCAATGCAGTTATTATATTATTTTTCACTTGTTTCCTGCCTTTACAACAACTTGATTCTTGAAGCGCAGGTCAACGACACTGCGACGATCTATGTTACCGTTATCCTGAACGAAGATATAGCGCTTAAGCTGGCTGGCAAGATCCTCATCAGAAGGGATAATTCTGGTGCCATGCTTGGCATCAATGATATTAACGGTGTTATCAACCAGATAATACTCTGAGATCAGAGGAAGAAAATCAGGTGCTTCCTTGGCAATGCGTTGATGTAAGTTTAGAATGCGGGTTAATCCCGGCTTCTTTAGCCTGATGCCTGCCTTTAGCTGCTTGCCGATGTAATAGGTGCTGAAGATAGGTATATCCTCTGTGTAAACGGTTGAGTACTTTGCCAGAACCACACCCTCAGCATCAATCGGGTATAAATCCCCTTCAAAGCTTTTGAGATAGATGATCCCCTTGCGCTCGGTAACAGTAATGTCAAGCGTGTGTAACAGTTTCTTGCGAAGCTTAATATCCTTAACCCGGGAGAAGCGTTTAAGATCATGCTTAACTTCAGAAGAGGGTATGGATAGCAGGTTCATGCCGATATAACGGGAGGTGGCTTTAAGGATTAAGCTATCTGGGATAGCAGTATTACCGGTGATGTTGATTTTCTTCAATTGGAACCAGTTAAGATTAGTAAGAGCAAGCCATGTGCCGACGCCGAGAATCGTTACGACAAGTAACGAGACGAAAAAGAACAGGTAATACCTGCTATTGCCCCGGCGTTTGCGCGTGCTATTGCTATTTTCCATAGTTCCTTGTATCCAAATCCTTTAGCTTTGAAGCAATCATAATTCTAAAACAGACTTCAAGCTTTTAAGTTACTAAGATTTTTGACGTTAGGCTTTATGTCAACGTTTTTTTTCAACTGCGCCAATATTTCTTCCCCATACTGCCAAATGTTACCGGCACCCATCGTTATCAGGATGTCACCTTCTTTTAGTAAGGCAAGAGTGCTGGGGATTATTTGGGCATTCTCTTCGATAAGATGGACGTTGTGGTGCCCGGATTGGATGGCAGCATCAGTAATCAATTTGGCGTTCACACCGGGGATTGGCAGCTCCCTTGCAGGATAGATGGGTGCCATTATGAGGCAGTCACAGGAAAAGAAAGCTTTGCCGAACTGGACATACATATCGCGGGTACGAGAATAAAGGTGGGGCTGAAAGAGAGTTACTATTCTGCGCTTAGCACTATCTTTGAAACCTTCCAGAGTAGCTCTTATTTCTGTGGGATGATGAGCGTAATCATCATAAACGGTTATCCCTGCTTCTTCGCCCTTAAGTTCAAAACGGCGATATACACCGCTATATTTTGCCAGACCTTCCTGAATTGCCTTGAAGGGGATATCAAGCTCCAGTCCAATGGTGGCTGCCAGGAGGGAATTCTGAATGTTGTGTTTGCCCGTTACGTTCATAGTTATGCGTCCCAGCTTATAAGTTTTAAAGCTAAGATCGTAGGAAGCTTTGAAATCCTTCATTTTAATGTCCCTGGCTTGCACATCAGCCTGACGGGAAAAACCGTAGGTAACGATCTTTTTGTTTATGGAAGGCAGGATTGCCTGAACGCCAGGATCATCAAGGCATGCGATTACGCTGCCGAAGAAGGGAACTTTGTTTGCATACTCAATAAAGGAACTCTTGATATCATCGAGGTTACGGTAGCAATCCAAATGATCTTCATCCACATTGGTTATACCGGCAATGCAGGGAGTTAGCGACAAGAAGGAATGATCATATTCATCTGCTTCCACCACTATATATTTCCCGCTGCCCATAACGTTGTTACTGCCGAAGTTTTTTACCTTACCACCAACAATGATGGTGGGATCAAGTCCCGCGCTCTCCAGCACCAGACCAGCCATAGAAGTGGTGGTTGTTTTGCCATGGGTACCAGAAATGCCAATGCTAAAGCTCATACGGGTAATCTCGGCAAGCATCTCAGCGCGGCGGATAACAGGAATCCGTAAAGCCTTGGCTGCAACAATCTCAGGATTATCGTCCCGCACGGCACTGGATTTTACTACAACATCAGCTTCACCAATAAAGAGCGGGTTATGCCCTTCGTCAATTTTAATGCCAAGGCTTTCCAGATGGGCGGTAATATCTGTTTTCTTCATATCAGAACCGGTAATTTCCAGTCCTTGATTATGCAGAAACTCAGCTATGCCGCTCATTCCGATACCGCCAATACCGATAAAATGTATCTTCTTAGTTCTACCAAGCATTTCTTACTCCTTGTGTGTGATTACGGATACCCAATCGCGGGTTCATGGTTTGTCCGCACTCTGGATTTGAACCAGTAAGTCATTGGTTATCTTGCTCGCAGCTTGATTGATGGGTAAACAGTTTAGCTTTGCTTTAAATTCCTCTATGTTCCGGGATAGTATATCCAAGGTCTCCAGTAGAGATATTGGGTTTAGGTTGGTTTGTTCCAAGAGAAAGGCAACACCTTTTTCTTGCTGTTCTAAAGCATTGTAATATTGATGATTCTCTGCAGCACTGGGAAGTGGGATTAATATCGAGGGAATCCGATTCTCTTCCAGTTCAGCAATCGTCATGGCTCCTGCACGAGTTATGGCGATATCCACATACTTAAGCATTTGCGCTAAATCCGGGGAGAAACCGAAAATGTAGAGCCCTTTTACAGCCGGATGCCTATCTGCAAATCTATTATAGGTAGCCTTGCCAGTTTGCCAAATTACCTGATACCCCTTGTTTAGTAACTCCGGTAATGCAGCATCTACTGCTTCATTGATTGCAAGCGAACCCTGGCTCCCGCCACTAATCATGATAATGGGCTTATCTTCATCAAGACCTAACGAGGATAGATTAAAAGGAGAAGACTTGGACGTCAGGATGGGTATGCCGAAGTTCTGTAAGCGGGAATGAGATAGGTACTTTCTACTCGCCTCAAAGGAGATGTATATGCACTGAAAATACTTAGACAGGACTCTGGTTACTAAGCCGGGATAGCTGTTGCTTTCGTGGCAGAACAGAGGAATGTGCAGCATGAGAGCAGCAATGGCTACTGGACCAGAGACAAATCCACCTGTACAGAACACTGCATCGGGGTTTTCCCGGCTCAAGATGCTTCTGGCAGTTATTATCGCTCTAAGAAGAAGGTATGGGAAGAGTAAATTTCTGATGCTCAGACTTCGGTACAATTTCTGAACCCTGATGACGTGAAATGGATTGCCTTCTGCACGGGATAACCGCTCTTCAATGCTGTTGGCATTGCCGATAAAGATGGTCTCGTGGTTTTGAAGCTTTAGTTGAGTAGCTATAGCTAGGGCGGGGACTACATGTCCGCCGGTGCCACCGCCACCAAAGGCGATCTTCACACAATCCTCCGTTTGGCACTGATGTTTAGTATCACTCCCAGCGATGCAGAATCTATCAGAAGAGCAGATCCGCCATAGCTGATAAAGGGAAGCGTATTCCCTGTGGGGGGAAGGATGGACATCGAAACGCCGGTATTAACCAGTACATTACAAAATATGTTCATCGCCAGACCTACACCCAAAAACTTAAGATACTGGCTTTCCTGGGCATTAGCCATGCGGAAGGCTCGGAAGAACAAAAAGGTGTGTAAGCCAAACACAATAATAGCACCAAGAAATCCAAACTCTTCGGCTATGATAGTAAACACGTAATCCGTTCTGGCTTCAGGCAGATAATAGTGTTTAGCTCTACCGCGGGCAATGCCCGTGCCGATCAAGCCACCGCTTGTTAGCGCGGTTAAGCTCTCTTTAACTTGATAATCGCTATCGTCAGCTTTTGTTGTATCTCTATTCTTGAAGAAGAGGCTATACTTCTTATAGGTGGTAAGCCTTGCTTTACGATAATCCGCTCCATGGGTAAGCACAATTACGCCACCCACAATCCCGATTAGCAGAATTAGGAGTAGTAAACGTTTCTTTGCTCCTGCATAGATAAGCATGCCATACAAGGTAGCTCCTCCGATAATCAGAGTGCTAAGGTGACGTTCCAGAATTATCAAAAGGAACGTAGCTCCCGTGAGGATAATCAGGGGAGCAAAGTTAGTAACGAACTTCGCTGGAGTAGCTTCAAGCAGTTCATTGTGTCTTTTATCCAGAATATGAGCGAAAAAGAATACTAACGCAACCCGAGCTAAAAAACTGGGTTGGAAGCTGATAAAACCGAGGCTAATCTGCCTGGTTGCCCCCTTTACTGTGCTACCCTTCACGAGAACAAAAACGAGTAGGATGAGAGTTAAATACACTAAATATGGAGCAAGGAAGCGCAGCTTCTCCAAATCAATGGCATAAAGAATTGCTACGGCAATGGAGAAGGAAACCAGGAAGAAAAGTCCCTGCCGGTAGAAATACATCATTGAGCTTTGCACGGAAGATATGTCCAGCATCACAATTAAGCCAACCAAGCATAGCAACACATAGGTAAGTAGGATTACCTTATCGAAGCTAACTATGTATCGTTGAGCTCTATTTCTTTTCATTTTCTGCTATTATGGAAGTAACGATTTGCTTGAAGAACTCACCCCGGTGTTCGAAGTTTTGGAAGTGATCGAAGCTTGCGCAAGCAGGTGATAAAACAATTACATCACCAGCCAAAGCCTCTTCGAAGGCAGTCCTTACACAAGTTTCAAAATCATCAATGCACACTAGAGGAACTTTACCAAGCCATGCCTGGCGCATTTGATCCTGAGTATTGCCGGTTATATATACCTTTTGAGCTTTGTTTTGCAGG
>CAYSGM010000030.1:17295-26067 GCA_964430595.1 uncultured Candidatus Cloacimonas sp. | reverse complement strand
TTGCTGCCAGCACTTCATCCGAACATGAACTGCCCATGATATCACCATGAGTAATCATGGGTATATCATGGGCAGCTCATCAGCGGAATAGCTTCGGCAAGCAAGGGCGGATAGAGCTGATTAGATGCGAGCTTCTCTATTTATCAAACTCAGCAGTTCTCCATGGGTTTTTGTTATCAAGCCGAGGGTAGATTCGTAATCATCCTTGCATTCAATGATGTTCTCAAAAACTCCATTGCTATAGGTGATGGTGAAGCCCAAGGCAGGTTTATCTCCCAAGAAGGATGAATCAACTGTGTAGATATCGCTGATGTCCTTAATATGCACTGAGTTTTGAATATCTGTATGCATGGGACTTCCTATTTACTTAACACAAGTTTGGAATTCCAGGTTTGACGTCCAACCTTCATTTTCACAACATACACGCCACTAGAAACACTTCTGCCGTTGTTATCCTTACCATTCCAAAGCACATCGTAGGTTCCCTGATTCTTTGTTTCTTTCAGTAAATTACGCACGATCTGTCCTTTCAGATTGTAAATAACAAGCTGCACTTCTCCCTTTTCAAGGATGCCAAAGCGGATGGTTGTGTTTGGATTAAAGGGATTGGGGTAGATGTTGTTCACACCGGGAATAACAGGTATTGACGGGGCTTCAGGACCAGTGGAATTGAACATTACTTGCACGGGTCCATGTAGCATACTGCTTCCATCCAGATCGAGGTTTTCCAGCCAATAGTAATACGTTCCTGGATCCGTAAGCTCCTCATCCACATATTGATATACCTGCATATGGGATGTGTTTGTGGCAGGAATGAATGCACCTAATGATGTGGCTTCATCCATATACTCGGAAATCCCGCGGTAGATGCGATAGCCAGAGACATTGGTTTCACTTTGGGTAACCCACTTTATCTGCACCTTGTTATAGGCAGTTATTGTTGCCAGGAATGATGTTAGTTCAACAGGCAAAGTCCCGGAGCCATTATCCAACACAATGATAAGCTCACCTTTGGATGCGCCTTTTGAAAGTGTGGGGATAACCACAATAGTGCTATCAGCTCCGAAAGTGGGGGAAAGATCATACCATTGCCCAGCCCATTTGTAAGCGGCGGCAGCGGGTGTAAAGCCCATTCCGGC
The DNA here is from genome assembly GCA_964430595.1 of uncultured Candidatus Cloacimonas sp. GTDB lineage: Bacteria > Cloacimonadota > Cloacimonadia > Cloacimonadales > Cloacimonadaceae > Cloacimonas. The sequence continues at coordinate 24,928 of CAYSGM010000030.1, read as the reverse complement.
ATGGTTAATGTTGTAAGTTCCGCTTAAGGCAGAATTCTCCGAGCAATTGACTGTTGCTACCAAGCGTGCATTTGGCTTCGTGTCATAACCGTCGGGATGCCATGTTACTACTAACGAATAGTCCCAGGTGGTATCTATAGTCGGATCTATGGTTATATCATTGTTGGTGAAGGGAGGATCTTCCACAACGGGAGGCACAAATGTTCGTACCGGTTCGCCAAGGATGGTTGTGCTGGCTGTAACCCCATCGATAACCTCGGTGGTGGAAACAGATATCACGTTGGAGTTCGGGCTAACGTCAGTATTGAACAAAGCTCTGATGCGATACTTATTGGCAGTGGCAATATCAACAACCTCCACTCTGTGAACCGTTAGGCTTACGGGGACGCTATTCCAACCATCTACAATGGTTACGCCATCATCTTCCAACACATCAAGCTGGTATCCTGTTGCACCGGGGACAGCTTCCCAATGCGCAGTAAAGCCATTGTGGCAAACGGCAGAAGCTTCGTAGGCGGTAGGAGCCCATATCCATGCACCATGTGCAGGCTCTAAGCCGCCTACATACTTGCGAACGGCAACCCAGTCATAATCTGAATAGGGGCCGTAGTGGTTTTGCAGGGATATTTCGCCGGGACCAGCAACCGTTCCCAGGGTACTGGTGCGTTTCAGCACATCGTCTTTAAGCAGGTTGATAGTGGTGCCAAAGGCGTTCAGTGTGCAATGATACCATGCGCCGGGGGTAGGCCAGTCAAATAGTTCAGGGGCATCAGCAAGCCATGTCCAACTGTAATAGGGCGGATACAAAATAGAAGAACCACCCTGATAGTTTACGCGGCCGTCGATACGTCCTTTGTAACCTGTGCCGGGGTTGGCAAATGTGCCGCGGACGCCAACTTCAGAGATAGCATCCTGACCCACACGGACGCCGTATTCCACGGAGGCATCGGTCATTCCGGTGTATGTGGGGGAAGAACCGAGCACTGAGTGTCCGTATGTGCCGGTAGGTATACCACCCGCAAGACGGGCATAGTTCTTGCCAACAGGAATGTCTATAGTAGAACCATCCAGGGTTTTATGTTTTGCCCATTTGGGGAAAGTGTTATCGGTTCGGTTGAAATCATCAAAGAACAGGAAGGTATTACTTCCATTCGAGGTGGTTGTAACAGATTGATTACCGAATCGGATAGAGAAAGGAATTGAATTGATGGACATATCACCGGAAATCTCTACCCAGATGATTGCCTTATCGTAACGGGTCATGGATTGAATCCAATAATCAAGCTGAGTAGGTCCTTCGTAGAAGCGGAGGTCAGCAAAGTCCGGACGGCATCTGTTATTCAGGTAAACATGTTCGCCGCTATCAGTTCCGCTACCGTAATGAACTGTTACGCGCAGTTGATATCCTGTTCCTGCTCCGACAAGTGGACCGACAGGTTGCCCTATAGCATAAAGCCAGGGTTGAGGTGCGCAGAATGTCTGGTCTTCACCGGCAGATGATGAACCGGCTTTGCTTCCTACGGAAACGGTAAAGTTAGAGGTAGTAAGAGCATTAACGTTTATCTTTTTTCCAACGGTTGCCGCAGAGGCTGCATCGGTGGTTATCCAGAAATATAGAGGTTCTTCGTTAGAATGAGATAAACTGAAACTGCCGAAACTATGTGAGCCGGCTCCCAAAGAAGTGGTAATATCTCCGCCGATTTGCCCTGCTCCGGTTAAATCATCGTTTATCCCTGTCCATAGCTGGAACTTGGTGATGTCAGAAGCGGAATAATCTCCTCCACTGGTGAAGCTAACGCCGGTAATATTAACCAAGCCGTCAGTAGTAACTCTGAACCTTACTAGTGGGCGTTTCTGAACGCTTTGTGCCAGAGGCCAGGCTTCCACATTCGGCTCCACAGAAGAAATCGTGGTAACGGGAGCGCTTACGGTTCTGGCAGAACCCGCAGATGTAGAACCGGTTTTGGTTCCGGCACTCAGGGTGATATTGGCAGTGGTAACTGCAGCTACGGTAAAGGTATGCCCAACAACTGCGGTAGCATTTACTGTGGCAGTTATCCAGAAATAGTGAGCGGTTGATTCCACAATAGGCACAGGCACTGTAAAGGTGCCAAAGGTGTGAGAGCCTGTTCCCAGACCGGTGGTTATGTCACCACCTACCCATGCGCCTGTTTTGAGGTCATCAACAGTGGAGTACCAAAGCTGGAACCTGCTGACATCAGCCGCATCATGAGTACCGGAAGTAGAGAAGGTAAGCCCGGTAAGGTTTATTGTGGCGGTTGCTGCATCACGAGTTAGCACGAAACGGTAAAGGGGCATCTTAGGTGTTCCCTGCACTACGTTGCCTGCTTCGATGGCGGGATTGCTGCTGGAAAGGGTTATTGTACTGGCAGCAATGGTCTGGGTTCCGCCAATGGAGGGGGTGCCTGTCTTTGACCCAAGAGAAACTGTTACTCTGGCGGTGGTTAGAGCAGCAACCGTGATCGTTCTTGCTGCCGTAGCCGCAGCATCAATATCGGTGGTTATCCAGAAGTATCTGGTTACTCCAGCGCTTAAGGCTTGCGTGAAGGAGGCAAAAGTTTGCTGTGAGCCTGATGCAGCAATAGTGGTAAGCGTGGTGCCGACCTGTACTGCAGTGCTAAGCGTGTCGGATAGGGAAGTCCACAGCTTGAAATTATCAATATCAGCGGCTAGATAAGTGCCGTTTGCCACGAAGTTCAAGCCGGTGCAGTTTACTCCTGCAGTCGGGTTTAAAGTAAAGCGATAGATTGGGTTTTTAAGCGTTCCTCTGCCAATATTGGCAGCACTTACCGCAGGATTAGCAGAAGCAAGGGTGGTTACTACCGCGATAATGGTCTGTGTTCCGCCAGCATAAGCTGTTCCGGTTTTGCTTCCCAAGGAAACAGTGAAGTTCGAAGTGGTTAAGGCTGAGCCGGTGATAGTTCTGTTTACCGTGGCTGCACCATCAATCTCAACGCTTACCCAGAAGTAACGGGTGGCACCGGCGGATAAAGCTTGTGTTAAGCCGGTAAAAGCATGATTACCAGTGCCCAAGCCGGTGGTAAGGGTGCTGCCAATTTGTGTGGCACTTGCAAAGGAATCTGTGGCAGCCGTCCAGAGCCTCATGTTGTTAAGATCGCTATCTGTGGCTGTCCCTGTGCTCGCAATGGTAACCGCAGTAAGGTTAACAGGATACACAGCAGTTAGATTAAATGCATAGAACACATTCGCTGTGGTGCCAACCCCGAAATTACCGGAACTGACCGCCAGGTTAGCAGATGCCAGAGTAGTTGTTACAGCAACGATAGTCTGTGTCCCTCCATTGTAAGCAGTTCCGCTTTTCGAACCGGTGGAAGTAGTGATATCGCTTGTAGTGAGTGCACTCACTGTTAAAGTGTTAGCCGCTGTTGCAGAAGCAGCTACATCGGTGGTAATCCAGAAGTATCTGGTGGCATCTATCGTTAATGCCTGAGTAAAGGCTGCAAAGCTGTGAGAGCCTGCCCCAAGCCCGGTAGTAAGGGTAGTTCCAACCTGCGTTGCTCCACTAATAGTATCTGTAGTATTTGTAAGCAGCTTAAAGTTCACCAGATCAGCAGCAACATAGCTGCCGCTTGTAGTAAACGACAAGCCGGTGAAGTTCATGGCATAGTTAGGAGTTAGGCTAAACTTGTAAGCAGGATTAGCGGTGGTAGATTGCCCAATATTCGCTGCTATTATAGCCGGATCAGTCGAAGCAAGAGCCACGTTAGGAGAGAGAATGCTACCCAAACCTGCTAAAGTAGCATACCCAACCGTATAGCTCCCAATTTGCAAATATGTGGTTGGAGTTGTAAGGGTTAGAGTGCTTATCCCCGTAACATTACCGGTAAGATTATATGTTCCAGAAGCACTAAGTGTCAGGTTGTAGTATCCGGTGCTGGCAGGAATGTTTAGCGGTGTGGTATATTCTATTGTAGAGCCGGTATTGTTAGTAAGAGTCCCGCTACTCATGATAGTGGTTCTGGCAGCCGCGATTGTGCCGTTATTTACAACAGTCCCGGCAAGCTGATAGTTCAATGTATTTAGCCTGCCGTTGTTGGTAAGAGTCCCGGTTATTGTTACGCCCGCTGATAAGGTTACCCCTGCAGTGTTGTTGATAACCAGATTAGCTGCTCCCGTGCGCCCGGTGCCAGTTACCTGCGCTGTGCTACCACTGTAAGTGTAGTTTGCAGCAGCACTCAGGGTTCTGGTGCCAGTAGTTTGAACACAACCGGTTGCTCCTGAAGAAGCTATTCCATCTGCATGTTTAATAATAAGCGTAGAGCCACTGTTGGCGGTAAATGTGCCACTGGAACCGCTTAGCACAGTGCTATCCGAGGCAAACTCCACTGTTGCGCCGCTGTTTACGGCAAAGTTTATAACATTACTTATGGTGGGGGTGCCAGTAATTGTGATTAACTGAGGAGTGGTTCCTGCAAAGTTAATCGCTCCAGCCCCCCTACCAGTTTCCGTTAGCGTTCCTCCAGATAAAGTAAAGTTCCCGGCTAAATTCATTGTTAGTGTGCTGCCATTGCTCATATCTAGGGTGCCTCCGGAAATAATCAGGTTTCCGCCCACGGTTGTAGTATTGGTTGCATTACCTAGGCGGAATTGTCCTGTATTCGTGGCGGCAATAGTAAAGCTACCTGCTATATTATCGAGTGCTTCTTCAGCACTGATAGTCCCCGTTTGCGCCGGGCAATTCCAGGTAAAATTACCAAAAGTCTGACCTAATCCCGTTTGCGTTCCGGCAAAAGTAGTGTAGCCAATCACTTCACAAGTAGAGGCAGCATTCCAGGTGGCGGTGGGGATCAAACCTACTGTGGTGGTGAAGTTGCTTTGATACAAAGCTCCACTGCCAAAAGCAAGCGTCCCTGTGGTAGTAATCGTGCCCGCATTGTTGCGCAGGGTTCCATTCACTGTCATATCCGTGCCTGTTCCATTCGCAATAGTCAGCGTCGTCCCGCTGTTCACAATCACCTGCCCCCCGGCATCTACAGTGGTCTGGTCTATGCTGACCCCGGCTGCAACCGTAACTGTATGCCCGCTAAGGATAGTAATTGTGTTAGCCGTACTGCTGGGTGCCAGGGTTGCGGTTTCCCAATTTGTGTTGTCCGGGGAGGATTGCCATGTCCCTGGGGTTCCCCAGTTTCCGTTTCCGTTGGAGCGGAAATAATCTGTGGCAAGTGAGGTATATACTATAGTCTGGGTGCCACCAGCATAGGCAGTACCCGCTTTAGCACCCAAAGAAACAGTTAAATCACTTGTGGTAAGAGCGCTTACAGAAAGGGTATTGCCAAGTGTAGCAGCAGCATCCAAATCTGCAGTAATCCAGAAATACCGGGTAACTCCGGCAGTTAATGCCTGAGTAAAAGAAGCAAAAGAGTGTGAGCCTGCACCCAATCCAGTAGTTAAAGTAGTCCCTACTTGCGTAGCACTGGCAAAGGTATCAGAGCCATAAGACCAAAGCTTGAAATTATCAAGATCCGCTGCGGCATAGGTGCCAGCCGAAGTAAATGATAAGCCGGTTAAATTCAGAGCACTTGTTGGGGTTAGGGTGAATTTGTAGATGGGGAGCTTCACAGTGCCTTTTCCTACATTGGCTGCTGCCACTGCTGGATCAGTGCTGGCAAGCGTTGTCCCTGTGGATACAATGGTTACACCCCTGTTAAAAACACTCCTGTTGGAATTGCTTAGACTCCACGCATAGAAACGAACTCTGAATGTCTGTCCGTTCGGGACAGCAATGTTCAAACCGGTAATGCTCGTTTGAGTGTTAGTAGTGGAAAGAGTTATATTGCTTCCTATTTGAGTCTCGGTTCCACCGTTCACCGAATAGTAAACCGCTCCGGTGCCTCCCTTGCCCCCGGATTTCATGGTATATAGGGAAACAGCATTTATCGTGATGGCTGCGGTGGCGGTAACGGTGTATTGGTAATAATCGTTTCCGCTGGCTGCATTGGCTTGCGAGGTGCTTGTCCAGCCATTGGAATGAACTCCGTCAGCGTCATAAGAGGCTGTTCCGGTACCATTGCCTTTCACCATATTATTGGCGGTAACACTCCCGGTAACTGCATAACTTGAATTGGACGTAAGAGCCCACGTGCCGGTAGCCTGGGCATAGCTGAGGCATGCCAGTCCCAATAACAAAACTAACAATACTAATGTTTTGATCTTCATAATAGAACTCCTTCTAAAAAAGCATGGTAACTCCGGGTGGGACGATTTGGTTCCGCACTTGGGCTTAACTTTAAAGTGCGATTACCGGCATCATCGCAACAGAGGCAATTAAAACTGACTAATCTAAACGGCTTCATTGTAAATTTCCTTTTCTTACTCTTTTGGACTGTTGCCATATATGAACGCACGTTATGTTCCAAACGGAGATCAATTATAATGTTTTCGCATCTTGTTTGAGAACAACTCATTATGTAATTTGTGCGATTAGTGTTCAAGGCAATTTAAGCAATTGCAATAGATTTCTTGCACATATGCAATTGCAATACTGCAATTCCAGTCCGTAACTCTCCCGTATTATCTATGGGTGGGTCATAGCAATTAAGTCTGCGGTTACGGTTTCCTTGCTTGCCGAAGCTGTGCCGGAGGGGGGCTGACCATGAGCTCACCATGAATTATCCCGGTGAGATCATGGTGAACCCCGCTGCGATTTATGTGCGGAGAGGAAGGACGCAACAGGTGAGACGTCTGTATTAGTTAATCTACATCGGCACCCACTCGTAAGATTTTATTTGACAATCCCACCCAGCCTAAAATATGTAATCCGTGGCGTAAAAAGCATGTTGTGAAGAGGTATGCCGCCAAATTTGAACAAGAGGAAACTTTAATGGAACAGGACTACAGCAAAGTTGATGCCATCTTAGCCTCCTACCGGGGAAAAAAGGGCATTCTAATTCCCATGTTACAAGAAGTTCAAAACGAAATGGGTTATCTATCGCGGGACTGCATGAAATATGTGGCGAAAGCGATGGAAATTCCTGCTGCCGAGATATTTGGGGTTGCCACTTTTTACTCCATGTTCCGCCTGAAACAGCAAGGCAAGCATATCGTTCGGGTATGCAAGGGGACTGCCTGCCACGTATCCGATGCGGATGGGATTAAAACCGCTTTGGTAGAGGCGTTGAAGCTTCCCAAGGACGAGAATACCACCAGCGATATGATGTTCACCCTGATGGAAGTGGCATGTTTGGGCTGCTGTAGCCTTGCGCCGGTAATTATGATAGACGATATGACCTTTGGCAAGCTTGTTCCTGAGGCGATACCGGCGATTCTGGATAAGTTCAGGTTCTAGGAGGGGATGATGAGCGAAATTACTGTAAGGGTAGGGCTTGCCAGCTGTGGTATAGCCGCCGGAGCAATGGATGTGTACCGCACTCTGGAAGAGCATCTTGCCGCCTCGCCGAAGCCTGTTAAGCTGATGCAAACCGCCTGCATAGGTATGTGTTTTGAAGAGCCTATCGTAGAGTTTAGTGGTTCCCCGCTAGGCGATATGCACATTGGGAAGGCTGATCCGGAAAGTATTATAAAGATATTGGACGATTATATAGCGGGCAATCCGCCTGACACAAACGTTATTCTGGCAGAAAAGCTGCCCGGC
>CAYSGM010000030.1:13183-17285 GCA_964430595.1 uncultured Candidatus Cloacimonas sp. | reverse complement strand
AAGACACAACGAACTGCTTGCCAATCAACAGCGTATCGTGCTGCGTAATTGCGGTGTGATAGATCCCAAAAGCCTGGCTGATTACGAAGCCTTGGGCGGCTATACGGCGCTGCGTAAAGCCCTTGCCATGGATAGAGATGCTATTATTGCCGAAGTGAAGGCTTCCGGCTTGCGCGGACGTGGCGGAGCGGGCTTTTCCACGGGACTCAAGTGGAGCTTTGCCGCCAAAGCAAACTCGGACAAGAAGTTCGTGGTGTGCAATGCGGACGAGGGCGATCCCGGTGCCTTCATGGATAGAAGCGCGCTGGAAGGCGATCCGCACAACGTTATCGAAGGCATGATCATCGGTGCCTATGCGATGGGTGCGGATGAAGGCTACATATACTGCCGTGCCGAATACCCCATGGCGATTGAGCACCTGAAGATAGCCATTACCGCAGCCGAGGAAAAGCACTATCTGGGCAAGAACATTATGGGCACTTCCTTCAATTTTGAACTGCACATCAAGGAAGGTGCCGGCGCATTTGTCTGCGGTGAGGAAACTGCAAGCGCGGTATGCCGACCATTCGTCCACCCTTCCCTGCGGAAAGCGGATTGTGGGGCAAGCCGACCAATATAAACAACGTGGAGACCTGGGCAAACATCGCCTGGATAATCATCAATGGCGCGGAAGCCTTCCATGCCTTTGGCACAGAGAAATCACCCGGAACCAAGGTATTTGCTTTGGCGGGTAAAATAGCCGGCAGCGGGCTTATAGAAGTCCCCATGGGTATTCCCATCCGGGATATTATCTACAAAGTCGGCGGCGGCATGAAGACCGAAAAGCCCTTTAAAGCCGTGCAGATGGGCGGACCATCCGGCGGGTGCATTCCTGCCTCGCTGCTGGATACCATCGTTGATTACGACTCCATTACGGCTACCGGTGCTATCATGGGTTCCGGCGGTATGGTGGTGATGGACACCGGTACTTGCATGGTGGATGTGGCGCGCTTTTTCCTGAATTTCACTCAGAACGAATCCTGCGGTAAGTGCACCTTCTGCCGTATCGGAACCAAGCGCATGCTGGAAATCCTTACCCGCATCACGGAAGGGAAAGGCAAGATGGAGGATATAGACACGCTGCAAGAGCTTTCGGAGAACATCATCAAGGGTTCTCTGTGCGGCTTGGGACAGACAGCCCCCAATCCTGTGCTTACCACCCTACGCTACTTTAAAGACGAATACATCGCCCACATCGTGGATAAACGCTGCCCCGCGGGAGTGTGCATCCCCTTGCTGAAATACAGCATAGACCCGGACAAGTGCATTGGCTGCACAGCCTGTGCAAGGAAGTGCCCCGTATCCTGCATTTCGGGCACAGTGAAGCATGCTCACGTGATAGACCAAAGCAAGTGCATCAAGTGCGGTGCCTGCCAGAAAGCATGTAAATTCGATGCGGTTATCAAGGCATAGGAGCGAAAGAAAATGATTGAAGTAACCTTAAACGGAAAGAAGATAGAGACCGAAGCCGGCATTACCATTCTGGAGCTTGCCAAACGCCAGGGGATAAAGATTCCCACCTTGTGCCATGATGAAGAACTGAAGCCCTACGGCTCCTGTTGGGTTTGCGCCGTGGAAGTGGCGGGAAGACGCGGCTTTGTAACCTCCTGCGGGACGGTTATCAGCAGCGGTATGGAGATAAACACGGATTCCGAAGCTATTCGCAAAGCACGTAAGATGGCGCTGGAACTGCTTATTTCAGATCACTATGCGGATTGCGTTGCCCCCTGCACAGTGGCTTGCCCCGACCACGTGGATATTCAAACTTACGTTTCCCTCATTGCCAACGGACAATATCACGAGGCTGTGAAAGTTATTAAAGAAACCCTTCCTCTGCCCTTATCCATTGGGCGCGTGTGCCCTGCTTTCTGCGAGAAGGAATGCCGCCGTCAGATAGTGGAGGAGCCTGTCGCCATCCGTCAACTGAAGCGCTTTGCTGCCGATGAAGACTTGGGCGATGTATGGAACTATGTTCCGGAAAAGCTCCCCTCCAAGGGCAAGAAGGTTGCCATTATCGGTGCAGGCCCCAGTGGGCTTACCTGCGGGTATTACCTCTCCAATCAGGGCTATGACGTCAAAGTATTCGAGGCTGCTCCCGCTGCGGGCGGATGGCTTAGGTATGGCATCCCGGAATACCGCCTGCCCAAAGCTACCCTTGATGCCGAGATAGCACTTATGTGTAGCAACGGTATGCAGATAGAGTATAACGTGGAGCTTGGCAAGGATATCTTCATGCAGGACTTGGCGAAGCAGTATGACGCCGTTTATCTTGCCATCGGTGCCCAGAAAGCAGTCCCCATGCCGGTTCCGGGCAGCGACCTAAAGGGTTGCCTGCTGGGAGTGGATTTCCTGAAAGCCCACGCCTTGGGTAATGCCCCTGAACTGGGTGAACGGGTTGCCATCGTGGGTGGTGGAAACACAGCCATAGACTGCGCCCGCACCGCCATCCGCAAGGGCTGCAAGGTAAGCCTTATCTACCGCCGCACCAAGGAAGAAATGCCTGCCGAACCCTTTGAAATTGAAGCTTCCGAGCATGAAGGCGTGGAATTCTTTTACCTCAGCAATCCCGTAGAATACATCGGAGAGAACGGCTGTTTAAAGTATGTAAAGATAGAAAAGATGCGCCTGGGTGAGCCGGACAGCAGCGGACGCAGACGTCCCGAGCCTACCGGTGAATTCTTCGAGCTTCCCTTCAACAGCATTATTGCCGCCATCTCGCAAGTGCCGGAAGTGCAGCTTTTTGCCGATGAACCGAACAAAATAGAAGGTAATATATTACCTCTTTCCCGCTGGCAGACCGCCATTGTGGACGAGGCTACTATGTACTCCGGCTTATCTAACGTCTTTGCCGGTGGTGACTTCCGTCGTGGTGCCGCCACAGCCATTGAAGCCATAGCAGATGGACGCATGGCTGCTGCTGCGATGGCGAAGTATCTGGAAACAGGAGAGATAAGTGCCGAGCTAGCCCCCTTTGATTCCAAGAAAGCCAAGAGCATCAAGGATGTAAGCCCTGCCGAATACTCCGTCTTCGAGCAAGCCAAACGTTTAGCTATGCCGGAACTGCCCATAGCAGAAGCCAAGAGCACTTTTGAGGAAGTGGAGCTTGGTTACACGGAAGAGAATGCCATCGCAGAGGCAAACCGCTGTCTGGAATGCGGTTGCCAGGTGAACGAAACCTGTTCCCTGCGCGAGTATTGCACCGATTATCAGGTGAATGCAGCCCACTTTATCGGCGGGATCAACAAGCACCCCATAGACTACAGCCATCCCTTCATCGTGCGCGATGCCAACAAGTGCATCAATTGCGGACGTTGTATCCGCACCTGCACAGAAATACAGGGCGCAGCGGTATTGGGCTTCATCTATCGCGGTTTCTCTGCGATTGTGGGACCCGAATTCGGTGAATCCTTAACCCAAACCACCTGCCTGTCCTGCGGTAAGTGTATCGACGTTTGCCCCGTGGGAGCTTTGGTGGAGCGCACCGGTTACTACAAACAAAATCCGCACCTCAAAGACATATCTGTCCAGAATTGTGGGATCTGCGGAGTTGGCTGCGTGATCCAAACCGAAACCCAGGCCGGTATGGTAACCACGGTTACCACAGCGCAGGAAGAACCCGGTTTCAACGGCAAAAACCTGTGTTTCAAGGGACGCTTCGGCTGGCAATGCTACTATGGGACGGACTGGCTGGATAGCCCTAAACTAAAGACAGCCAATGGTTTCAAGAATATAAGCTGGCAGGAAGCCACTGCCCTGATGGCAGAAAAGCTGAAGGAAAGCACCACCAAACGCTTTGAGATCAGCCCCAATATCAGCCTGGAAGAAATGCTAATGCTGCAAAAAGCTGCCGAAAGCTGCTCTCAATCCTTGTATGCCAATCCGGATTATGCTTGCTTTAGCGATGCTTTTACAGCTAAAGCCCCGGTTGATAATCCATTTGGCATTCTGGATAACTACAGTGAATACGTGGTGTATGGTGAACTGGCGCAGACCCTTGCCACCATGCTTCGCCTGAGGCAGAGGGAAGGTAAGAAGCTGATTCTGGTTTCCTATCCCGATGGTG
>CAYSGM010000030.1:1785-13173 GCA_964430595.1 uncultured Candidatus Cloacimonas sp. | reverse complement strand
GAGACTCACAGCCATTTGCGGGATGTGAAAGTAAGCACTAATACGCTATTTATCTATAACCAGAACAGGATTACCGAGGCACAGGCATTCGAGCTGTGGAAGCTGGCTGCAAGCGTGGGTAAGGATAACATCCTGCTAAGCACGGATTTCCGCAATCACCTGGGAATGCTGGCGATGCAGCCGAAGCTTGGGACTTGTGCGGTGGCAGATTTCACGCTGGGTTACGGCGCGTATCCCCAAAAATCCTGCGATGCCAAGTTCAGCGTGGCTCTGATGAGCTTCTTTGATGAGCATGCGCCCGTGGATTTACTGCTTCCCGCTCCCGGTTATATGGAACTGGATGGAACTGCACTGGCAGATTTGGGGCAGATTACCAGAAGCAAGAATCCTGCTGCATCCGTGACTATCAACGAGCTGATGCGCCTGTTCTATACGCTTGGCTGGATTCACCCCAACAGCGCAGAGATACCATATTGGAACGCTAAAGCAGCTGAATTCCTCGGTTCAATCAACAGTGCCGATGTTGTAGCATTCAATCCGGAGGCAATTGAAGAGGGTAAATTGAAGCATGATATACCCGCCTTACAAACACAACTGGAGATTAGAATCGCCAAACTGTTCGAAACCAGAACAGATATGCACAAGTTCGAAGCCTAAGATATAATCTATAAATCGCTTAGCTGCGGTGGAGCTGTTGTTCTGCCGCAGCTATTTGTTTTAAGTTCAGTTCTCCCAGCAGCAATTGCAGGATCATTACAGGTTTATTACAGATAAAACCTGCAATGAATCCGTAATGATACTGTGATGGAAGCAAGGAAGACATAAGGGGTGCTTGGATTGCATAAGTTAAACATGCATGGGGATTGGATACATACTGTGTAACTGCAAATAGGTTATTGCCAGAGAGAGAGTTACGATCTACTAATACCTATGGTGAATCAGTCATCGTTAGTGCATACATCTTGGAAGCAAACCACCTTGTTCTTACCGCTTCGTTTGCCATCATATAGTGCTCTATCGGCTTCAGCAATCATTTCATGTGTACTCAATTCCCCATGATGATAGCTAAGCCCTATTGTACAGGTTACATGTATATTTAAGCCACTACACATCAGGTTCATCTTTTCCACCCTGCTGCGAATACGATCGATAACGATCATAGCTCCCTGACAAGATGTTTCTGGGAATACGAACAGGAATTCCTCACCCCCCCAGCGTCCCATAGTATCAGTATTACGAATGCCCTTTAGGAAGATGGTGGAAAGTTCCTTCAGAACAATATCCCCGCAATCGTGCCCATAAGTGTCGTTGATATGCTTAAAGTTGTCTATGTCTGCAATAGCGATGCCAAAACCGCGTTTAGTACGCATCGTACGGCTGCTTTCATTGGTCAGAACCTCTTCCAGCACCCTGCGGTTGTATAGTCCCGTAAGGGTATCGCGCCGTGCCAGGTGTTTCAGAGTGACATTTGCTTCGTGTAGCTGGTGATTTAGCAGCTCCAGATTAGCCAACATCTCTTTTTGGGCTTGCTCAGCTTTCATTTGCTTATCGATATCCACAAAAACGCCAAGGATGCCAAAGATGCTGTCATCATCATTATACAAGGCAGATACATAAAGATCTGCCCAGAAGATAGAACCATCCTTCCTTTGATAACGGCGGGATTTCCTGATTGACCGTCCCTTTTCCTGCTTAAGATACTCAAAGCTGGTTTTGCTGCTATTGCGGTCTTCTACGGGCGTAACATCTGCAACATGAAGGGACTTAGCCTCATCAGCACTATAACCGAGCATCTCACACCAAGTGGGGTTTACAATAATATACTTGCCCTCGGGATTGGTTACGCCAATTGCTACTACGGCACTTTGGAATATGCGTGAATGTAAAGCTTTAAGATTCAAGGGATTCATACACACCTCTGGGGTTCGAAATGGGTATTGGGTTGTGAGAATAAGATCAGGCGAGAGAAGCTGTGATGCCGTCTCTCGCCTAGTATATGCATCTATGCAGGAGTTACGGGTGGAGTAAATACCCGCTGTCCCAGCTCTGTATCTATCATAAATAGGGCATGAGGATTGTCGCCGATCATCTTGAGGCGATTGACGATTCTATCGGCATTGGCTTCCTCTTCCACCTGTTCATCCACGAACCATTGCAGCAAGCCTCTGCTGGCATGGTCTTTTTCCTTAATAGCGATGTCCATCAGGTCATTGATGCTCTTGGTTACGGACTGCTCGTGCTTTAGTGCAGCTTCAAAGGCTTTCAGGGGGCTTTTGAAATCCACTTGGGGTTGGGCTATGGATTTTAGCTCTACCTTACCACCGCGTTCGATAACGTAGTTAAAGAACTTCATGGCGTGGAAGCGTTCTTCCTTACCCTGAGCGTCCATCCAGTTGGCGAAGCCGTCCAAGTTCAAGTTTGCGAACCAGGCTTGCATGCTGATGTATAGGTATTCGGAGAATAACTCCATGTTTATTTGGGCATTTATGGCGTCTTGTAGTTTCTTGCTGATCATTGTTCCTCCAGCTTTGTCTTTATTTGTTGTTCAAGGTTTTGTTTCAGGGCTGCCAAGTCCTCTGCGCTTGGGATATACTGCACTTTGAGGGGCTCCAGCATATCGAAGCCGCATTCTTTGGGATCGCCCATCAGTTGTTGCAGAATGGGTATGCTCTGCCCGCCCCAGCCGTAACTGCCGAATGCCAGCCCGATCCTGTCCTTGGGTGATAAGCCTTTCAGGTAGTAAATAAAGGCAGCCACAGTAGGCAGGATGGAGCTATTTAGCGTGGGCGAACCGATGGCGATGAACTTGGCACTGATGATATCGGTCATAATATCTGAGATATGCGTTGCTTGCAGGTTTAGCAGCTTGGAGTGGATACCAAGCTTTTCAAAGGTTTCGTGGATGGCATTTGCCATCATCTGGGTTGATTTCCACATGGTATCATAGATCACCAGGGCACTATGCTTGTCGGACACGCTATATGCCCAGTCTTTGTATGCAGAGAGGATCAGGGGGATGTCCTTCTCTGTCCAGATGACGCCATGGCTAGGGCAGATCATATTAATAGCAAGGGGAGCAACAGCATCCAATACTTTCTGCACCTGCTTGGAATAGGGCAGCACTATATTGGCAGAGTATTTCTTAGCTTCCTCCATTACGATGCCGATGGGAAGCTCACTTGCCAGGCGTTCGGAGGAAGCGATGTGCTGTCCGAAAGCATCGTTGGAGAACAGTATCTGCTCTTCCGGGCAATAGGTAACCTGATTGTCAGGCCAATGCACCATGGGTGTGGTGAGGAAGCTTAAAGTCCGCTTGCCGATGCTGATGCTTTCCCCGCTCTTGATCTCCTTGAAGTTCCAGTCCTGTTTGTAATGCATCTTCAAGCCTTTTATACCTGCTGCGTTTGTATATAGCTCGGTGTTGGGAATCAGCTTCATTAGTTGCGGCAAACCGCCGGAATGATCCATCTCCACATGGTTCTGGATGAGGATATCTATCTTGCTTGGGTCTATGACGTCGCTAATGCGGGCGATCATTTCATCATAGAGGTAGCTTTTAACGTTGTCTATTAAGGTTATCTTCTCGTCGATAATCAGGTATGCGTTATAGGTGCTGCCTCTTTGGGTGAGGTAGCCGTGAAAATTCCGCAAGTCCCAGTCTATTGCACCTACCCAATAGATGCCTTCGCGCAGCTTGATTGCCTTCATACTTCTCTATCTCCTGAATAAATTAATTACTGATATCCTACTATACTCTTCAACTGATGCATCCCCTACATATAAACTATTGCATTAGGGATGCCAAGTCAAGTTGTTTTATTATTTCTGGCAAATAGGGCAGTAAAAAGTGCCTCTTCCGGCGATAACAGAACGCTCCACCTTGTGCCCTTGGGGGCATTGTTCTTTCTGGTAAACTTGCAGAAAGTTCTGAAACTCACCGCTCTTATCGTCTATCCGCCTGAAGTCTGATATGCTGGTGCCGCCCATTTCAATGGCTTCAGAAAGCACTGCTACGGTCTCTTTCACTATCTTTGCCACCGCTTTGGGCTCAAGCGTCCCGGCAGGTACAGAGGGCAAAATACCAGCCCGGTAAAGCAATTCGCACACGTAGATATTCCCCAGCCCGGCTACAATCCGCTGATCTAACAGTACACTCTTGATGGGTGCTTTCTTGCCCTTTATTGCTTCCATAAGGTTAACGGCGGTAAAGCAGCTATCCAGCGGTTCCATCCCAAGCTGCGGCATAGATTTATGCAGGTTTGCTGTATTACACAGGATTATCTTACCAAAGGTGCGCGGGTCTATAAAATGCACTATTTCCCCTCCCGAAAGGGTGAATCTGGCTCTTTCGTGCAACAAAGGTTCCTCTGCACTATCTGCAAACACTAGTTTCCCCGTCATGCGCAGGTGGATAATCAGGCTGCATCCGCTCTCCAGATGCACGTGCATATACTTTCCCAACCGTGCATAGCTTAGCATCCTGGTCGGAAATGCCCTATCCTTCAGCTCAGGATCCAGCACCACCGTCCCCGGGTAAAAGCACTCCAATCCCATGATTTGTTTCTCTTTAATGGCAGCAGCAAAGCCATTTAGAACAGTGTGGACTTCCGGTAGTTCCGGCATTATACCTTCTTATGAAGCAGATACTTATGTATGGCATGCGCAGCATTTGCCCCATCGCCAACCGCAGTAGCCACTTGTCTTAATGTTTTTGCCTGCACGTCGCCGGCTACCCACACTCCTTCCACAGAAGTGCTGTTATCGGCAAAGCTTTTCACATAGCCGCTTTCCCACTCCACCTGCCCGGCAAACAGCGCGGTATTGGGGATAGAGCCGATAAAGATGAAGATACCATCCGTTTCCAAAGAACTAAGCTTGTTATCTTTCAGGTTCTTAATCCTTACATGGCGGGGGCTGTCCTTAAACTCTATGCTTTCCACAACAGTATGTGGCATCAGTTCAATTTTCGGCTCCGCTACCACCCGTTCCTGCAGGATGGGATCAGCGGTGTATGTGTCGCTGCGGTGGAGCAAATAAAGCTTGCGGGCATATTTGGCGATAAACAGGGCTTCCTCAAAGGCAGAATTGCCTCCGCCCACCACAGTTACCACCTTGTCCGGGTAAAAGGGTCCATCGCAGGTAGCACAGTAAGAAACGCCGTTTCCGGCAAATTCTTTCTCGCCCGGAATCCCCAAACGCCGTGGGGAAGAGCCGGTAGCGATCAGGATGGTCTTTGCCTTCCAGGTGTTGCTAAGCGTTACTGCTTCTTTCGTTTCTCCGCTCAGGTTTACAGATTCCACATCTTCCTGCACTATCTCCAATCCATAGAATTTCGCCTGATTCTCCATGTCTTTGGCAAGCTTTTCGCCCAAAACGGGCTCAGGAAAACCGGGGTAGTTCTCCACCCACTGGGTAGCAATCAACTGACCTCCGGGGACAAGTGCTTTCTCTATCAACAAGGTTTTCAGCTTATAACGTGCAGCATAAAGCCCGGCGGTTAGCCCCGCAGGACCACCGCCGATGATGATAAGGTCATAGAGCAAGCCTGAATCTGCGTTATCAGATAAGTTCAGCTTGAATTCCAGCATGTTACAGCGTTTCCTTGATCTTGGCGATTAGCATGGCTTCCGGTGCTGCACCCTCCACAAACCACTTTTCATTGATGGTAGTGCGCGGAACGCCCTGCACGGCGTATTTCTGCGCCAGATGCGGGAATTCTGTGATCTCCACCATATCTGCATTCACCTTGTCGCTGTAAAAAGCCATCTGATGCGCCAGGATAACTGCCGGCGGGCAATAAGGACAGGTGGGGGTTACAAATATCTGTAAGTGAACAGGTTTGCTAAGCTTATCCAAAAAGCTCTTTGCCTCTGCGCTAAGCTTGGTGATGCCTGTTGAAACCATCAGAATGGCGGATAATAGAGAAGAGAATTCATATCCCGCGGGGATGCCGTAGAAGCGGATGCCATAGTCCTTTTCGCCGATCACGGCAATGGCTGGTATCTTGTCTATACCGAACTGCTTCACCGCATCCGCATCGTTCTCAAACTGATGCAGTTTCATGGTTAAAAGGGGGTTAGCTGTGCTAAGCTCCTCTAATAACTGGTGTGTCTCTTTGCAATATCCACACTCAAAGGACTGACTAAACAGCTCCAGAGTTACGGGCTTTATCATCTTGGAAAGGGCGGTCTTTACTTCCTGCATTACTTTGTCATCTAAAATTGGCATTTTGTTATCTCCTTAAGGTTTTATAAAGAGTATAAGCTGAAATAAGCAAAAGGCAAGCGAGACTGCCAGATAATCTTGTATAGGAAGCTTGTTCTGCTATGGAAGCTGTTTTTTAACATAGAGTAAAGGAGCAAAGAGGATAAAGTGAGATTGAGTTTATGTAACTGATGTTGTTTGGGGAAAACAGGTTTGACGTTTGGTTAACATCTATGTTGCCACCAGGTAAGAAGGCATTAATCGTCTTATCAATGATGCTTCGTAACCTACAATGAATATGCGTCTCCTCCTTCTCCCTAATCCTATCACATCATTATCTTTCTATCCACTCTATTTATCCTCTTTGCTCTTTTACTCTTTGTTAAATCCTTCCACGCTTGAACTACAGTATCATTACAGATTCATTGCAGGTTTCATCCGTAATAAACCTGTAATGATCCTGCAATAGCAGCAAGCACGCTGCACCCACCTTAACTATTAACTTTTAACTCTTAACTCGCATTTAACGAATTGCGGTTAGATGCGTTAACCTGCTCAACAGAGAGCCTTTTTTGCTCCCCTTGCTCAAGTATAGGTCGCTTACCACGGTTCGGTTGATAACATATACTTCGTTTTCGCCATTGTCGCCGGGTTTGCGGAAGCCCCAGGTGTCGTGAAGAGCATAGGCTTTGCCGTTGGTTTCCCCTATATAGAGCATGATGTGCCCTTCCATGCGCAGCAGGCTGATGCCAGGGATACCCTTTTTGATAATGACACTGTCGCGCTTGGTTTCACTTTCCGCAGGACCAAAGCTATGCAGCAGCTTGGTGGCTTTTGCCTGCTGCAAGCCGTTGCGGGGCAGGCTGATGCCGAAGCTGGCAAAGATGCGCATCAGCAGGCTGCTGCAGTCATAATCGCCTGCGGTATCGCCCCAGCCGTAGGGCATATTCAGCATCTTGAAGGCTTGCTTGTAAACATTGCGTGGAGTGTAGGGCAGATAGCCGATGCGGGCGTCTTCTTTGGCGATGTAAGCCACGGTAAGGCTGTCTGTTACGGGAATCTGGATTTGGTAGTAAAGCTCTGTCTCGCCAAGCAGAGGAAAGGCGGTTCCCATGCGGCAATAGGTTAAATACTTGGTGGCTGCGGCGTTTTGCCATACATCCGCCCGCGCTTTCAGGCTTACCACTTTCTGTGCCGCACCCAGGTATCTTGCCCACTCTTCCTGAGTAACAAAGCATATTTCACTCCTCAGATACCAGCCCATGGACGTGGAGCAGGCACCAAATACCCACTTTCCGTCCTTGGAAGTGTGGTAGAACTGGGTGGGTGTGCCGATGTCGTAACCGCTGTTCTGCATCTCGTCAAATTCGATATCCAGCACTTCCTTGTTCAGGTTCACGGAGCCGGGGGCAAAGCGCTGGCGGGCAACGGTTACGGGGAAGCCGTAGCGTATTTTTCCGCGTAGGGGGATGCCGTTCAGGTTGGCGTTTGCGCGCAGGGAATCCCTTAGCGACTGGCTGGCTTTTGCACCGAAACTGTCATATTTGCCGGTGCCGGAAATGGTGTTTAAGAGGCTCTTGATCTGGCTTTTAATGGTAGAGCCGGAATATGTGCCGGAGAACCTGCTGCTGGAGGTTACATTGGCATAGGGATTGGTATTGGTGTTGTATTTGGCGATTTGCTTGGGGGTCATAAGCAGCGAATCCGGGTAGGGATGACGGGCTATCCAATAGCCGGGAGTGTTCATTTCGGGGGTTACGCCATCCAGTCTGGGCGGGGCAGCGTAATATGTAGGCTCTAATGGGTTACGGGCAAAAAGATTTAGGCAGATAACGGTAAGCAACAACAGGCTCAGCTTCAGTTTCATAATTACTCCACAATAGTATCAAGTACGGGTAGCATTTCGGCTAAAAAGTCCACGAATCGGTCTTCCAATATGGCTTTGCGTGCCATTTGCATTAGTTCCTGGTAGAACCACAGGCTGTGTATGGTGGTTAGGCGCATGCCCAGGATCTCGTTCATGGTGATGAGGTGTCGGATGTAGGCACGGCTGAAATGGGTGCAGGTGTAGCAGCCGCAGATGGGATCGATGGGACGGAAATCCTCTTTGTAACGTGCGGCTTTGATGATCATCTTGCCATAGCGGGTGAAGATGCTGCCTTTGCGTGCGTTGCGGGTAGGCATCACACAATCGAACATATCCACGCCGTTGGCAATGTTGTTCAGCAGGTCGCTCGGGGTGCCCACGCCCATCAGGTAGCGGGGTTTGTGCTTGGGGAGGATGTCGTTCACGAAGGCGGTGATGCGGAACATGTCTTCTTTGCCTTCGCCTACCGCCAAACCACCGATAGAGTAGCCGGGGAAATCCATGTCCATCAGCTCCAGTGCGGATTTCTGACGCAGGTCTTCATACACTCCACCCTGAACGATGCCGAATAAGGCTTGGTGATCCGTGTTGGTAAAGGCTTTCTTGCCGCGCTCCGCCCATTGCAGGGTGGTGGTGAGGGATTTTGTTACGTAGTCCTTGGTAGCGGGGAAGGGCGGGCATTCGTCGAAGCTCATGATGATATCCGCGCCCAGGGCTTCCTGAATTTCCATCACGTATTCCGGGGTAAAATTGTGCAGTGAACCGTCTATATGACTACGGAACTTGACGCCTTCCTTGCTTATCTTGCGCAGCGCTGCCAGGCTCATTACCTGAAAACCGCCGCTGTCGGTAAGCATGGGACGGTGCCAGTTGATAAACTCGTGCAAACCGCCTGCCTTGCGGATAAGCTCGTGTCCGGGGCGCATATACAGGTGATAGGTGTTGCCCAGAATGATCTGCGCCTGCACCTCTTCCAGCTCGTGCGGACTCATGGCTTTAACGGTGCCAAGCGTGCCCACGGGCATAAACACGGGGGTGAGGATATCGCCGTGATCAGTGCTGATAATGCCGGCACGGGCTTTCCCGCAGGTTTGCTGCAAAGTAAAACTGAACAAGGTGCTCTCCTTTAATGCCTTAGCGAAAACAAGCGCATTAGCAGCTTGGTAATATCCGTGTAGAAGGCAAACGCCATCAGCAGTAGCAGTAACGCAAAGCCGATGCGCTGTAACAGGGCTTGCACCCTAACGGGGACAGGACGCCTGAAAATGCCTTCCAGAAAGGCGAAAAGGATGTGTCCGCCATCCAGAATAGGGATGGGAAGCAGGTTCATAAAGGTGAGGGCAAGGCTGATACTGCCAAAGAAGATGATCAAGTAACTAAAGCCGCGCTGCCCCGCCTGTTGACTGATAGTGGCGATCATCACGGGTCCGCCAAGGTTCTTTTGCAGTTCTTTGGGTTGTTGGATAAGCTTGTATAGCCCTACGTAGTTCATCACTACAAAGTTATATGTGCTGCTACTGCCATAAATAAGTGCCTCTTTTGGTGTGTAGCGGGTAACGCTTTTCACCGGCATGTTTTGGCTGATGCCGATCATCCGTTGCTGACTGATGGCAATGTTCTTTTCCAAAGCTATGTTGCGGTATAGTATCTGCTTGCCGCGCTGAACTTTCAGCAATACGGTTGGGTTGGGGGATTCTACTATTCTGCTTCGCATGTCGTACCAGTTAGCAACCTGCACGCTATCCACTTCCAGCACTCTATCGCCTTGTTTAAGTCCGGCACGCCAGGCGGGAAGCCCGGTGAACACTTCGCCGATGGTGTTATCCACCTGGGGTGTGAGGGATTTGAGCAAGGAATCTGCATCTGTGGCAGCAACATTCAGCATGACATTTTCACCCTTGCGGGATAGGATTATGGTGTTGCTTTTGGTGTTGGAAAGCCCAACCAGGAACTCCTGAAAGCCCTTCACGTTCTTGCCGTTCACGGCGATCAGGCTGTCCGAGGGCATGAACACATTAGCCCATTTGCCCTCAGCTTTCTGAATCACAGGTCGCAGGTCTTCCTGTTTCTGAGGCAGCATAAAGGCAAAAACAAACAGCGCAAAGCCAAGCACCAGGTTCGCAAGCGGTCCGCTGAAGGCAACTATCGCCTTTTTCCACCACGCCTTCTTCTGAAAGCTCTTGTCATCTGCATCCGGGGTGTCTGCTTCGTCCGGGTTCTCACCGCTCATTTTCAGGTAGCCGCCCAAAGGTATCCAGGCGATGCGGTAATCCACCCCGTTGCGCGTCCATTGCACAATCGGCTTACCAAAGCCTATGGAAAACTTCTCGATGCCCACTCCACACGCTCTGGCAGCCAGGAAATGCCCCAGTTCGTGGATAGTGATCATCAGCCCGAAGGCGATTATCATTAAAAGGAAGTTAAACAATTGCTATCCGCTCTGTTTAGCCAAAGTAATGGCGATAAAGCTTGCCACATCAGTGGAATACGTTCCCGTGCCAAAGCCCGCATCATAGCCAAGCTCGATGGCGAGTTCGTGTGAGATGCGCGGTCCTCCGCAGATGAACAGCATCTTATCCCGCAAGCCTTCCGCCTCAGCAAGTTCTATCAGTTTGGTAAGGTTCTTCACGTGGATATTCTTCTGGGTAACCACCTGCGACACCAGAATTACATCCGCCTGTTCGGCTCTGGCGCGGGCAAGGAGTTCCTCGCTGGGCACCTGCGCACCCATATTTATGGCGTTAAAGCCGTGATAGCGTTCCAATCCATAGCGGTGGTTATAGCCCTTCATATTCATAATGGCATCGATGCCAACCGTGTGCGCATCGCTTTCTATACACGCGCCCACCACGGTTATCTTGCGTCCCAGATTTTCGCTTATATACGCATCCGTGGCTTCCATATCCATCACGGGAGTCTCCACCACCTTCACTTTTATCTTGCTTTTATCCACGGAACAAGGAGTTACCGCATAGGCGATAAAGTGGGTGAAGCCTTCGCGCAGGTCGCGCATTCCGGTTATCTCGGCATCCTCGAAGCCCATTTGCAGCAGCAGCACTCTGGCAGTTTCCTTACCAAAGGCATCGGCGCTCACGGGCAGCGAGAAGGAAAGCTGCATCTTACCATCGTTCAGGGTGTCCCCATAGGGGCGGATAATGTTCTTGGTCATAGTCCCAGCTCCTGTTTCATCTGCTGCATGAAGGGGTTGTAATAGTCCTTGTCGCACAGGAAAACGCCGTCCATGCCCTTGCCTCCGTTCTCCGGACGCTTTATTTCGGCGAATTCACCCTTTGCCATGGCGGAGAACAAACCCTCTT
>CAYSGM010000030.1:0-1775 GCA_964430595.1 uncultured Candidatus Cloacimonas sp. | reverse complement strand
CGTTCAAGGAAGTCCACCGCCTGTTTCAGCACCTCGTTGGCGCGCTGATTCACGAAGCTATCCGGTGCCAGACACAGGCTTCGGTTCAGGTCTTTCACCGCTTTGAACAGGTATTGGGCGTTTTCTATCGCCAGCGAGCGGTCTGCCAGATGCGGAGTGTGAATCGCCTCGGTCATCATGCCCAGCAGTTGCACGCCCTGCCCGGTAAGCTGACCCATGAAATTAAACATGGCATCCATCAGGTGGGTCTTGAAGATGTTCCCGCTGGCGAACTTCGTGGGGGGCATATACTTAACGGGGCAATCCGGGAAAAGCTCCTTGGTCAGCAGCGCATGCGCTAGCTCGTAAACAAAGCTGTTTTCCAGTTCCGGGTCTATCTCGTAGGCATGTCCCAGCCCCATTTTGTCCGGTTTAATCCCGCTGATTAGGGCAAAGCTCTCGTTGATAAGCTGGCTGGCAGTAACCGTGAAAGCCTTATCTATGGCGTCTGAAGTGGTTAAATAGTTATCTTCGCCGGTTTGGATCTCGATGCCTGCATAGGCATTTATCATGCGGGCAAAATACTGATCCAGCAAGGTTCGCTTGGGGTTTATATCCCGGAAGAGGATGCCGTACATGGCGTCGTTCAGCATCAAATCCAGCCGTTCGATAGCGCCCATCACGGCGATCTCCGGCATGCAAAGTCCGCTGGCATAGTTGGTTAGGCTAATGTAGCGTTTTTCCTCTGCGGAAACCTCGTCCAGCGCGGCGCGCATGATGCGGAAGTTCTCCTGAGTGGCGTAAGTTCCGCCAAAACCAACTGTTGTGGCACCGTATGGCACGTAGTCCAGCAGGGATTGCGCGGTGCTGCGGATCACGGCGATGATGTCCGCACCTTCACGGGCTGCGGCACGCGCCTGGGTTACATCCTCGTAAATGTTTCCGGTGGCTACAATTACATATATGGCAGGTTTGCGGCGTTCGCCGAATGTGGCAAACATCTCTTCCCGCTTCTGCCGCTGCTTGCGGATGTGGGATAACATAGCCTCGGATAAGGGATTAAGTATGGATAGTAACTGCTCCGCGGGAGCAAGGGGAATGTCAGTTAAATCCAGCGATAAGCTTGCCACATTGTCCGCCACTTCCTGGGCACTTAAGCCCTTGGCGAGCATAGCATTAGCCACCCATACGGCAGCTCCGCTGTTCAGGGCGGATTTCGCCTTAAGGTGATCCACCACCACATTTGGCAGGGGTTCGCCACCCTTCATGGCACCGTCTATCCCCAGCAGGCGTAGCACGCTACGCTCGATGGATACCGAGCTGTAACCTTCAAACAGCCAGCTAAAAGCGCCGGTGATCTGCTTGGCTGCTACACGACTGCGATTTACCAGTTCTTGATTTAGTTCGAGTTTCAGCATTTTAACTCCAAGTTCTTGCATAAAGAAGTGTTGACGAGCTTTTTGGGTGTGGGGTTTTGGTCAAGGCTTTTCCATTATTGCCACTCCTGTGCAGACATGAATCCAGCCATTACTCTACTCACGATTCACCTCTTCACTTCATCACCCCCTCACTTCATCACATCTTCTTCCTCGCCTGCCTGCCGAAACCGCACCGAACCGGGGTTCATCGGGGGTTGAACGGGCAAAAGCCCGTTCAACCCCCGATGAACCCCGGAGCGAATTGACTTCGGATAAGAAAGTAGGGGCAAACCCCCGTGTTTGCCAAGCACCATGACATGATTAATGGCGTGTCACCCTTAAAAGTATCCACCCTAAGGAGCTGAGAATTATGCCCGA
>CAYSGM010000029.1:23024-26088 GCA_964430595.1 uncultured Candidatus Cloacimonas sp. | reverse complement strand
ACCCACTGCATGCTCCACATCATCTTTACCCACAAGTTGTTCCACACGGGCAGCGGAGCCTCGCGGTGGGCGGGAAGCCGGTTGTAGAGCTTCAGATATGCCTTAAAGTCCTGGATATACCCCTCCGATGGGTAAAGCTGCTTCAAACTGCGCGCAACCGCACTGAACTTGCTGTTCCCAATATGGTTTTTGTGCTTCGGCTTGCGACGCACGATGTAACGGTTCAATCCCGGGTTAAAGTAAATCACGCTATCATCCGCCGTGCCCGTGTAACCACCGATCAGGTTCTTAAAACGTACTTTCATGGTTTCTCCTAATTATGTTGCTACGGGGAGAATTTGCTCCCTCATAGTAGTGTGGGGGACAAAATCCGGATTTTGGGACAGATTTGGCATTTATTTTTACTTTCCCTGCATTTTCATTGCTTTCCACTACCGCATCGAAATCGTGATCATCGGGCATTGAACGGGCAAAAGCCCGATCAATGCCCGATGATCACGGATGCGAATCTGTTTTGGCAAGTATGGGCAATGTAAGAGATCTGTCACCCCCAAGGGGTTTAGGCTGTAGTTGGCTGGCCACCCGGGGTTCCGCTATCGCTTCACCCCGGGCTAATATCTGCCATCCCTACGGGATTACGGGGTATTTGTAATAGACTGGGGATGAACAGGATGCAGATGATTATTGGGATTTGAGATAAAAACTCTGATAATATGCTCTACCCCAGAACCTGTAACCTGTAACCTGTAACCTAACACCTAACACCTAACAACTAACACCTAACACCTAACAAAAATCCGGGGTGCGGATTACGCTTCACCCCGGATATATTTATCTTGCCCGAACCGGACAATATTGATTGCTAACAGCGGATTTGCTTACACAGCAGCGTTTATCCCCGCTTGCAGAGCACGAAGGTTGGCATCAACAATCACTTCACCTTTACGGGCAAAGATTGTTTTGATGGCTTCCTCTATCTCTTCCTGCGTAAAGCCAAGGTGCTTTATGGCTGCACCAAGCACAACGATATTCATAGATCTGCTGGCTTTAATATCCTTGGCAATGGTATCGGCATCGAACAGCACGTGATTCCCTGCTTTCTGGATCTCTGCATAGATTTTATCCTCGGGAGGATACACAGCTATGTTTTTGAAGGGAGTGGAATTGGTGATAATCCATCCATCTTTCTTAAGATAAGGCAGATAACGCAGTGCTTCCATGGGTTCCACACTAAGGATCATGTCTGCACCGCCGAAACTGATCAGATCGCTCCAGATGGGTTCATCGGAGAGGCGAAGGTGAGATTGCACATCTCCCCCACGTTGGCTCATACCGTGAACTTCAGCTTGTTTCAAGTGCATTCCGCGCTTCAGGGCAGCAGTACCTATGATTGTGGCAATAGTCAAGATTCCCTGACCGCCAACCCCGGCAAGAATAATATCCTTTTTCATCTTCAAGCCTCCATCTTATGCTTTTTCTTAAGCGTTTGCACGCATTCGCGACGTGGTATGATAACAGATACGCCATTGTAAGCCATTTCTTCTTTGTAGATCTGGATCATCTCGGGATAATTCTTCTTGAAAGGAACAAACACACGGATATGCTCTCGCTCCACTCCCAGCCCGATACAGATCTCCTCCAGCTTGCCAAAGGCAGTGTAATCCTGCCCACCTGTCATGCCGGTGGTGGAATTGTCCAAAATCACGATTACCACATTGGATTTGTCAAATACACAATCCAGCAGCCCGGTTAAACCGGAGTGCGCGAAAGTACTATCACCGATTACGGCGATTGCAGGGAACAGTCCACTATCGGCAGCACCTTTTGCCATGGTGATGGATGCGCCCATATCCACGCAGGAATTAATGGCATTGTAAGGAGGCATGAAGCCAAGCGTGTAGCAGCCGATATCGCTGAACACATGACCTCTGCCATATTGTTCCAGTGCTTCATTTAAGGCAAGATACGAATCTGCGTGCGGGCAACCTACGCATAACATAGGCGGGCGTCCGGCAACAATTTCAGGAACTGGGCTTCCGAAGGTATCTTCCATACCCAGAGCCACGGCTACTTTATTGGGATTAAGCTCGCCATCTCTGGTTAGGGTGCCGTCCAGTCTGCCGTGAATGGGCTTTTGCCCTTTGAAGGCAAGCCCTTTTAGCTGTTCTTCCACCAACGGCATGCCTTCTTCCAGTATTAACAAGCTGTCGCAGGCATCATAAAGCTGGTGAATCTGCTCTGCAGGCAGAGGATACTGGCATACTTTTACCACGGGATAGGGTATATCTTTGCCCTTAAAGGCTTCGTTCAGATAGTTATAAGCTAATCCCGTGCAGATGATGCCCTTGGAATTGTCTTTCCCTTTCAGCGCGAAGGAATTGAACGGTGAGGCAGCGGATTCGTTTACGAAATCCTTTTGCAGCTCGATTAAATGCTTATACTTCTTGCGGGCAATAGCGGGCAACAGCATGAACTGAAAGAGATCATCTGGTTTTTTTAAAGGGTTCTGGGGAAGCTTCTCGCGCTGCACTACGCCGGAACGGGAATGGGAGAGGCGGGTGGTTAAGCGGATAAGCACAGGTACCCGGTATTTCTCGGAGAGTTGAAAGCCGTAAAACGCCATGTCATAGCATTCTTGTTGGTTGGACGGCTCCAGGATCGGGATCATGGCAAACTTGCCGTAGAAGCGTGAATCCTGCTCGTTTTGAGAGCTGTGCATGGAGGGATCATCCGCCACGGTTACAATAAGTCCACCATGCGCTCCGGTGAAAGCTGAATTCATAAATGGATCGGCTGCCACATTCAAGCCAACATGCTTCATCATTACCATAGTCCGCTTTCCGGTATAGCTCATCCCAATGGCGGATTCCATGGCTGTTTTCTCGTTTGAACTCCAGGTACGGTGGAGTCCCTCTGCTTGCTTGCTGCGTTGAACGTATTCCATAATCTCTGTGGAAGGTGTTCCAGGATAGGCATAAAAGCCGGATATTCCTGCGTCCAACGCACCTTGCGCCAAGGCTTCATCGCCTAATAGCATCAAAGCATCCATTCTTTAATCTCCTTA
>CAYSGM010000029.1:0-22931 GCA_964430595.1 uncultured Candidatus Cloacimonas sp. | reverse complement strand
GTATTAACCCGTAACGTATAGCGTTGCTGATTCAGCACGCCAATTCCGCAATATGATTTACGGCTATTTTTCGTCAAGCAGAAAAAGGAATCTATTTTAGCACCCATATCAATGGCATTAGAATAAATCATTGTTATCCATGTCTATACGCCACTGCCAGTTTCCCAGTGCCGTGCCGGGTATGTTCATACGGGCTGTATCATCTAAACCAATAATGTCCTGGTAAGGCATGATAACCTTCTCACAAGCCGAAGCCAGAGCTATGCTTCTCATTATCTGGTGGATGTTATCTGCTTTGGGAATCTGACGGCAATCCCGTACTTTGTTTTCACTGCAATATAGCTGTAAATGGGCTAGACTGGAAGAATCGGGAGCAAGATCGTCAAACCACCCACGCTGGGTAGGGGGATCGTGAGTGCCGGTATAAAGCCAGCGGCTGGCAGGATACTCCCGGACTCTGGGGACACTCTCTTCGAAGCAGAATTGTAGCACAATCATACCAGGAAAGCCGAAACTGTCGCGAATATTGCAGACATCGTTATTCAGGATGCCGAGGTCCTCCGCTATAAAGCGTTCCTTGCCGAATTTACTGCATAATGAGACAAACAAATCCTGCGCGTAAGTAGGTACCCAACGCCCATTCTTGGCTGAAGTAGGCGAAATGGGCAGACCTTGAGGATTGTAATCGCTATCCACCTGCCAGAAATTAACATAGCCGATAAAGTGATCAAGACGCAGGATATCAATATAGTTCAGAGCTTGGGATATTCGGGAAAGAAACAATCCATAACCTGTTTCCTTCATTACGTCCCAGCGGTAAATGGGATTTCCCCAAAGCTGTCCCTCGGTGGCAAAAGCATCGGGCGGAACACCTGCATAATGCAGGCGAACTCCGTTTGCATCCAAATCGAATAACTCCGGATTAGCCCACACTTCGGCACTTTCGTAAGATAGGTAAAGGGGCATATCGCCAACTAAGATTATGCCATCCTGCTTTAACGCACTTCTGAACTGTGCAATTTGCTCCTTTAGGATACACTGATATGCAGCAACCAGTTTCATGGCGGAAGCATGGTTTTGCCACAGCTCATCAAACAGCTTATCGGAGTAACAGCGATGCTCAGGATTCCAGGCAAACCAAGCTGTGTCTCCATAGATACGGCTAAGCATCCTAAAAGCAAGATAGGGCTTTAAGGTATCTTTGTTCTGGTGGATAAAACCCGCTATATCATTGCTTAGCAGCCAGTTTTCCCCGGCGATACTTAACAACTTGTCCTTGGTTTTATATACGCTTTCATAAAACACTGTGTTCCCTGGAGGGAGCTTTGCTTCTTCCAGAACCCGTTTAGGAATTAGACCCTGTTGATACAATAGCTCCGGACTTATGAGATAGGGGGATAAAGCAAAAGCCGAGATAGGGTTGTAAGGGGAATTGCCATATCCACAGTGATTTACAGGGAGTATTTGCCAATACTTGTGCCCTTCCCGCTTTAGGTATTCTGAAAATCGGTAAGCAGCAGGACCGAAATCGCCTATCCCGAAGTCTGTTGGAAGCGATGTGATATGAAGCAGAATACCTGTTTCGCGCATGTTAAGCTTCCAGCACCTTGATTAGGCAATTACACAGCAGGACGTTGGCTTCTGCTGTGCTAAGCTTGAACTGAGCATCTGTATCCAGAAGTATGGTAAAAATGATCTCCAGAGAAGCCAAACTATAGCTTTTAGAGAAATCCAGATACTCACGTTTCTGGGTTTGAAACAGATCATTTAGGTGTTTGGTGAGGATCTCATTCTCGGATAAATGAGCCTTCTTAAGTAGCAGAATACGCCAGATAATCCCGTAAAACTTATTGAAGTGAAAGAACACTTGCAGTGGCTCCCAATCCGCAAACAGCATTTTATCCATTGCCTCAAGGGATTGCTTAAGCTGTTTCTTGCCTAAAGCGCGATAGAAGTCTATTAAAGTGCCTGTTCTGGTGGTACCCAGGCTTTTAATAACATCCTTTTCAGTGATTGTTGATCTCCCGCTGCTAAGCAAATCCAGTTTATTTAGCTCGTTCGCGGCATGGTAATAATCCAGTTCAATGCGATTGATAAATTCATCTATGGCTTTAGGAGACATACTTTTATTAATTGTTTTAAGCTCTATATCCAGCCATGCTCTTATCGCACCACCATATTTGGGAGGTTCGCAGGTTATTTGCTGACAGCTTGCCTTGATCTTTTTCCAGGCGGTGAAGCGGGCATCCATTTTCTCGGTAACTAGCACCAGACTCTGAATCTCGGAAGGAGAATCAAAGTAATCTCCCAAGGTGTCCAGTTCTTTTTTGTCCATTTTCTCCACATTACGGATTATAATCAGCTTGGCGGAAGAAAAGATGGAAAAAGCATCAAGATGCTCTGCCAGCACTGCGCTCTTAAGCTCATCTCCATAAAGCAAAGTTTTATCTACTTCCTCTTTCAAACTAAGCTTGGTCTTCAGCTTATCCAGCACTCTATCTGCCAGATATGCATCGGTTCCTACCAGCAAATAGGATTTACCCAATAATACTGAGGCAGTGGAGAAATCCAGAGCGGTAACGGAAGTAGGTTCGCTCATTTTAAAAAGCCATAATCAAGAGGGAAAGCAATCCGATAAACCAGCAGTAAAAGGCGAAATACTTAAGGCGATTACCTTGGATTAGACGGATTAAAAAGGCGATGACGAAATAGCCGGTTATGGCTGAGAAACAAAAACCTGCCAGATAGCTGTGTAGCTGGCTTACATCAAGCTGGGTAAAGGCTTTCACCTCGCTTAAATTCGCAGCAAGAATAGCAGGAATACTAAGCAAGAAGGAGAAATGGGCAGCATCTTTTCTTTTGATCCCGGTTGCCAGGGATGCGGTAATAGTTGTTCCAGAGCGTGAGATACCTGGCAATATGGCTATACCTTGACCCAGACCGATCAGAACAGCACGCCAGATACCCATGTTTGAGGAAGGCACTCCGCGGTCTTTAAGGTAATCCGATACAAATACAATTCCGCCGGTAACCAGTAATAAAACCGCAACAACAGCCGGATTCTCATACACTTGCTTGAAGGCATCGCCAAAGAACAAATAAACCACTGCCGTGGCAAAGGTGGAAATGCCAAGATACATTATCAAGCACCTGTTTTTCCGATGGGTTTCTCTATTCATAGTGTTCTTCCAGCTAAACAGGGATTTCGTAAGCTCCCAAAGAGTCTTATGGAAGAAAACTACTACAGCCACCAACGTACCTAAGTGCATTAAAAGCTCGAAAAGGATGCTATTATCATCCCCAATTCCAAAAAAATACTGTGACAAAACCAAATGCCCGGAGCTGCTAACCGGGATGAACTCGGTTAGCCCTTGCAGGATACCGAGCAATATCGCACTTATAAAACTCACACTAAACCTCTCTTTTACTGATTGATACTGCCTGCTTAACTTCTAACACTTAGCGTCTATCTCTATAGTAATCCGGGAACATTATACTGCCCTATCTTCGATAGTGGAACCAGGGTGAATCCCGCTGCTTTCAGACGTGAAATCATCCGCTTTAGGTATTGTAGTTTTTCCGGGGTATGGCAATGGGTTATGGCTATCACATTGCTGCGTTTGGTGCCCATCTCTATGATTTGGCTAAGTTTGGCATCCATAGTGGATTGGCTGATATTTGGAGAATCCAGAAAAAGATCATTGCGGAAAGAACGTAAATGGGTTTTCTGAGCAACTGAATATGCCACCGATACATTGGAAGTACGGCTATCCAGGAACAGTTTATCATGGGCTTTAAGAGTTGTCATAACGGTGCGCATGATGGCTTCATCTGTGGTTGCCAAGCTTCCCATGTGGTTGTTTATTCCTTCGCAATCGGGGAGCTGCTTGATAAATCTTGTAAGAAGTTTGGCTATTTCCGCATCATCATACTGCACTAAGATAGCGTTTTTACCAGGATTGATGCTCGGATAACCTATTGGTTCCATGGGCACGTGAATTATAGTTTCTCTACTCTGTGCTTTGGCTTTTTGCATGGTTAGCACACTATTGGGTTCATCTGGAAATATTGCAAAGCAAACTTCTTTATCAAGAGCGAGGAAGCCATCTAGTAACTCACCACCTATGGCACCAAAATCATCTACGACTATGGCGATTGTGCGAGGGTTTTGCTTAGCTGAGTACAATTTAGAATCGTAATATAGGTTTATAATATACTTGTCCTTGCCCTGTTTGTTGCCGAAAGTAAGGCTTTGCTTCCCGGAACTGTCTGTTCCCTTGATTAATACTCCACCACTTCTTTCTAACTCACCCTTGAAGATCATATTTACATAAACCAGATCCATAACCGACCGATCAATAGGAACGGTGTAGGTTATCAGTTCACCGCTCTTCTTTCGTTTGTAGTAACTCTTGGGGATACCCAGTTTCTCTAATGCCTTTTCGATGGATGTATCCATGCTAACTGGTAGGATAGCTTGGGGCTGGGGCTTGACCGGGGCTTTATCATCAGCTTTGAGGGTGACCGTGTTAGCTGCTTTTTCAGTATCTTGCCGTTGTTTTTTACTGATCTTTTTGGCTGCCTTTTTTGTAGCTTTTTTGTCCTTATGCTTATCTGTGGTTTGCTCTACTTGTATGCTCTTAGTTAGCGGGGAGGTTACCACAACCGGCTCTTTTACAATCAACCAGATAATAAGTGAAGTAAAAATCCCCACTACGATATAGATACCTAAAGAACCGCTCTTCTTTGTTCTGCGCTTAACGCTCTTAGGTTTCTTGTTTCTCAATTTTGGCATATTCTACCTACTTGATTCTTAGGGGGTTCAGCTTAATAAGGATGCGATTTATAACAAAAGCTATTGGGTAGAAAGTAAGATTTGATACCAGAAAAGCGATAGTAACAATCAGCGCATTAACGAATACGTCACTTATCTTATTGAACGGTACCATAGGAAGCCTGAATTCCACCCCCCATTGTTGATTTATCCCCTCTAAAAAAGGAAAAAATAGATAGCTCATGGCAAAATGGTAGATGCGGACTGATGCAATAACAATAACAATTATAAGCAAGCTATATCTCGCAAAGAGGAGTTTGTTGCTTCTTCCCCATGCCAGAAGTGCTTTGGAAGCGCGGGCAGACTTGTATCCTCGCTTGAACAAGGGCTTTGTCCATACAAACAGACTGTAATGGTATAGCACTAGCGATGATGTGTATAGTTTAAACAGCAATGCCAATCCGGGTTTTAAAGCCCCTTTAATACCATAGAAATAGCTCAGGAAAGCTGATATGGCATAGAAAATTAACGCGATTAGCACTACTGCTAATACACTTACGTTTAAATCGACTATCTTATCGAAATACTCAGAAAGATTCCCAGGATATAGCAGCCTGATCTTCACCAGCATGAAAAGCACGAAGAAAAGCGTTATAAGGAAGATCAACAGTGGAAAATAATGAATGCGGAAGCTAAACAGACTGGTTATAGCTGAAAGCATGCTATCGCTTTGCAGCATATATAACAATGTGAGAGGAGCTAAAAATATCTGTACCCCATTGAAACCGTCAAACAGAATACTCCCCATGTTCCTAATCGTATTCTTGGTATCAAGCATGCCGTATCCAGTTCTTCATAATCAAGATGCTTTTCTCCATATTAAAACCGATGTTTGACGCCCATGTATAAATTACGTTTAAAGGACGGGTGTTCCGAGAACGCCCATTGCCGGTGATTGAAGATATTTGCTGCAATAGCATACAGAGCTGAATCTCCTTTGTGATATTCGATGCCAAGGTTACCGTTAATTGCTTCTGATAGATTCCTTCCGGTGTGATCTTTGGTGAAGTAATCCTGGATAATATCCATACTGATCACCCAGTCCTTGGTGAAGTAATCAAGGTTAGTTTCCAACTTTAGGACAGGTCTGTATCCTACTCTGTGCATAGACTGGTTGGGAAGGTATGCCAGATCAACTGTTAGTTCCTGGTTTAAGGTGAAATCCCTCATTTTGAAGAAAGCCATAACTGAAGTTTGGGATGATGCCACATCCACAAATTCCACCAGCGGAACTCCATAGACTGTGCTTGATACTAACAAAGGGCTATGAATATCATACCTAGTATTATTGGTGATGGTCATCCTGCTAAGGCTGAAAGAGCTTGATAAGGGATATCTGTAGTCTAAAGAAGTTTTAAGATTAAGGGGTGATTTTTGCAGTTTATGGGCATCGCTGAACTGTATCCATTGGCTTCCCTCTAACAATGAATTGAAGCTGTGGCTTTCTATTTGCGGTGTGTTACTGATGCTGATCACGCCTGAATCGCTAAGATGATGACGCAGATTAAACTCGAAACTTGGGATAACCCGGTAAGCATCAGCCAGGATGTGAAATCTAATCTGAGAGAAACTTGCGGGTTCCCAGTTGATGAGAGGTGCGAAGTCCACCCCGGCTTCAGAAGCCTGGCATATCAGGTTTGTTTTGATATCCATAGTGCTCACCAAAATCCTAGCCATGGAGTGAAAATCTATATAATCACGATTGTAATCGCTATATAGTATGTTTTGCCTGAGGTTTGAAAACCCGACGCTAAGCAATAACTCTTTTAACTGTACATAATCAAGATCAAGATTAGCCCGATGATGGGTAAGTTCTGTTTCGAAGTAGCTTCCCTTATAGTCCTTAGCTTTGGTATTGGAGTGATCAAATTTGAATACCACCGGTAACCTCGGGATCAAATCACCCCCAATTACCAGGTGATTCTGGAAACTTAGTATGTTAACCTCTGGAGCACGTAGATTCAAATGATGAGAAACATTATGAAAGCCTGATTCGCGTGGATAAAAGCTGAAGAAACTATTCAGTCCAAAGCCTGCATTGGCTTCGAACTGGAGGTATCCAAATCTGGGTTCTGGTCTGGTTTTTGTTACGAAAGTGCTATCCCTCAGCCCAGTAGGAATGAAGGCAGGCAAACTATCGGCAGTGTGTGTTAGGGGCGATAACAACATTGAGCGTTTATAGAGATATGTCTTGAGATCACTATCACCACTAATTCGGATATCCGGAAGCACTTGGGTTTGTGCTTGAAGCAAGCAGAATAATGCTGAACCGATAATAGCAATTACAAACCGTTTCATTGAGAACTCTCCACCAACTGGTTTAGTTCGGTTAGAGCTTCCATATCCAAGTCTTTAGCATACAAGTTCAGATGCATTTCTGCTTCCGTAATAGCCCCACTGGCTACCAGTGCTTTGATAGTGTGAATTATCGCACATCTGCGAACCTCAGGATACTCCGGGAATAATAGGATCACACGTTTGAGAGAAGCTAAACATGCACTATAGTTTTGGGTCTGGAAATCGATCAAACCAAGGATAAGAAAAGACTCAGCATGATCTAAAGAGGACAGGCTTGTGTTCAGCATGCTTGTGGCAAGGTTTTGCGCTTCGCTGAAGCGTTCATCCTGATATAATTGGTTCAGTCTATATCTACCTGCAAGGGTTTGTTGATCTCCGAATTGTAACCCAAGTGACCACAATTCATCGAACTGCGTGAAATCCATTTTGGATGAGCATTCCAACATGTTCAACCATGTGTCTGTGTCGGGATTTGTTGCGAAAGACTGCTTATACTTCTGCAATGCTAAAGCATAGTTGCCTGTCAGCATTTCCAGTTCTGCCCACTTGAGTAATACCTCATTACTACTGCCCTGTACATAAATCTCAGAAAGCAGTGTATCTGCTTCTTCAAATTGATTCATCTTCATGAAGCTATCAATCATCAACATAGCAATTTCATCTGTATTTCTCTGCGGGTATTCACTCCGGATTAGTTCTGCAGAAGCAATGAGATCTGCCCATCTATCGTTGGAAGCATAGGATTTCAGCAGGATTAGATTAAGCTCAAACTTGATAAACTCACTGGAGAAAGTATCCGGCAGCGAGATCAGATCATCAGTTAATTCTATCCCATCAAGCCTCTTGATCCCGAGATCAATCCCGAGTAGAGCATCCTTAACTATCGCTAATTCGTTATCGCTGAAATCTATACTATTGCGGAACCGCTTCAGGATGTTGACCCAATCTTCTACAGCTTGCAAGTAATTACCCATGTTGTAGTAAGAATTCGCCATACTGCTTAGTGCAGATAGAAAGTGCTGTGAATTAGGGTATTCGCTTATGAAAGTATTGAACAACTGTAATGCCTGATTATAATCCTTGGCTGCATAAGCAGATTTCGCAGATAGGAAAAGGTAGGTATCCTGACTCTCTTGGGTATTAGAAAGTTGTAGGTAAAGTGCTGATGCTTCCTTAAAACGCTTCATCTGATACAAACACAAAGCTCTGTAGCTCTTCGCTTCTGCCTTTCGCAACGGTTCTTCGGCAAAGCTCTCAGCCAGTAGAAACTGCTCTACTGCAGAAGCATAACTACGATGCGTAACAAGTATATTACCCTTCAAGATGCATGATTCGTATGTGGGCAGAAGTTCTCCTGCGAACTGCTCGGATTTTGTGTAATCACCCAAGTAGTAGTAAACCTGAGCAATTCTTAGGGCTGCGGTATTGTTATCAGTCCGTAGCGCAAGAAGCCTCAGGTAGCTCTCCAAAGCAAGGTTATAATTGGCTAAATAGAAATCCATTTCTCCCAGAAAAAAAAGTGCATCATTGAAATACGCTGATTGTGGGTAGGTATCAGTTAGCCTTGTAAGTGATAGTTTAGCCTGAGAGTAATCCTTACTGGTAAAGTTGATGTAACCGATATAGAACAAAGCTTTATCGGTATGTGAGCCTTCAGGGAAATGGTTTAAGTACTTATTGAATGCGTCCATTGCCATATCTGTCCTACTTAAGGCAAACCATGACTCCGCTATCAACATGTCAATTCTTGAGTTTAGCTCTCTGCTCATATCAAACTGTTTTGCCAGGCTAAGTTGCTTAATTGCTTCCGAATAATCGTCCATATGATAACAAAAGTAGCCAAGGGTGTAATACATCTCAGTTTTCTTCACACTACTTAGCGATGCCTTGATAAAGTTCGTGAGCTGAGTGATAGCTGAAAGTGGTTCAGATTTGTATAGAAGTTTTAGGCTTTCAAGATAAGAAGGAACTGAGACTTCCGGATCAGGATCTTTCACTAATGCCTGGAAGTTAGCTTCTGCGAGTGTAATCTCTCCTTGGGATTGCAGTACCAGGGTTTTATAGAACAAGAAATGCGAATTTGGAATACCTGTGATTGCCAGAATAGAATCAGCAGTGGCATAATCACCTTTAAGTAGAGCTCTTCTAATGCTTATGTCATATATATTGGTCGTCTTCGCTGCTGCACCAAGAACGTTGTTTTCCATGAAGGTATCAAAATCATTGTATCGTTCGTTGGCTAACAGGTATTCTAACCAAATTGGTATGAACAGCCGGTAAGTTGTTGAAGAAGGGTCTTGGTTCCAAAGCAAAGACAATGCCTCTTCATCCTTTTGTAGCTTGACCAAGCATTTAAACAATCCAAGCTGGAGTTCATTGTCGTTTGGCAAGTAACTTAATGCTTCACGGTAAGCACGTTCTGCAGAATAAAACTGGCTTTGCTTGTAATAAATATCTGCGCGTTGAATCGCTGCCTCTGCACTATAAGCAGGATCAGCTATCTCACTGTCAATCCGTTGTAATAAATGCATCGCCTTGGCATATTCACTGCTTTGGTTAAGGCTAATAGCATAGTTCAATAGCAATTCTGCTCTTAGCTCCAGGATAGTATCTCCGGTAAGTAATTCGCTATAAATCTGCTGTGCCTTCTGATGATCCCCTGCTTCCAAGGCAAGATTGGCATCAATAAACCGTATATAGGGCAAATAGGCTGAATTCGGGTACAATGCTTTGAATTGGTATAATTCTTTAGCAAGAGACTCATTATCACCAGTATCGTATAGCTCCACAATAAAGCGATAAGCATATTGTTCCTGCGTACTGGTAGCCAGTATGGTGCCATTAGAACGCTGAGCCATAACATTAGAACTCAACATTAGCACGAAGAATGCACATATCATTTTTTGCAGCATGGTTCTACCTATTAACGCTTTTTAGAGGTATCGTAATAAACACAGTAGTGCCTTCATTTTCTTTGCTCTTAATCCAGATATTACCACCGTGTAATTCTGCGATTCTTTTCGAGGTGGAAAGACCTAAGCCAAGACCACTACTGCGATATTCAATTGTCCCGGATTTATGAGCATAAATCTCGTTCAACTCATAGAATTTCCGAAACACATTTTTCAATTGATACTCAGGCATCCCAATCCCATTATCCTGCACGTAAAGAACAATGCTATCCTTACCATCTATCTTTTCTTGCTGAAAAGCTGAACGCCGGGCTCCAATAGTAACCGTGCCAAAATCGTTGGTAAAGCGAATTGCATTAAGCACTAAGTTATATATCATCAGATGCATCGCCTCCCAATTCGCCTTTAATTTGGGTAAGTCTTTTTCTATTTCCAGACGGATAAACATCTTTCTCTTCCTAGATAGAATCTCAACTTCCTGCTGGATTAACTCCAGTATCTCTTCAATTGGGAGAGGCGCGACGTTAAGTGTTTTCTTCAGATTGTAGGTATTCATTGTGGTTATATCGTTGGTGGTCAGGATCAGTTTCTTCACCGAACCCTCCACTTTATTCAGGATTTCTTTCCTTTCTTCTTCATCTGCATACAGGTTGCGTTTCAACCGTGATATATGGCCTTGCAAGGTTGTGAGAGGTGTGTTCAGTTCGTGAGACACAATCGCCATGAACTCATCTTTAAGCATTTCGAAGGCATTCAATTCGCTATTCTTGGTTAACAGGTTTTCGTATAGCATGGCATTCTTCAAAGCTATAGTGGTTTGTTCCATCAAGAGGCTAATAATCTCCGGATTCAGGTACATTTCTCTGCCGTTTTCATCCATGTTATCAAGATAGATATAGCCAAATATTATATTATCCACCATAATAGGTGAACAAAAGATAGTGTGCAACACATAATCTTGAACACTGATGGCACTTTTAAAGCGATTATCTTCCACCGCATTGAAGGTTGAGATCATCTCTCTTGTATTCTGGCTTAAGCTTAAGGCAGATTTGCTTAGTCCCGATACCGTCGGTAATATTTGTTTAGCGTTGTTTAGCTGAACCTTATAGATGTTGTTGCCATCGCTGTCGCGTTTTATCAGAAATCCCCTGGAGCTGTTTGTGAAATCAATAAAAGCTGAGACTATCTCATGCTCCAGATCGTTAATATCCACTATCCGCATTAGCTCATGCGTTATCAACATAAGCTGGTTCATTTTCTCTATACGCTTGGTAATCTGTCCATAATCCTGGATTCTTATAATTAGCGCGGTAAGGTGCTGCTTCACATTTCGCATAATGGACATTTCTTGCTTTGTGTATTCCATCTCCCCATTATCAGAAAGCAGCAAGAATCCAATACGCTTCGAACCGCTTTGGAAGGGAACGATCATCAGATGATTCCCATTAGCCTCGAACATCACTAAGTTATCGGATTTGAATGCCTTGTCTATGAAAGAAACAAAACCTGCATCAATAAAGCTGTCCATATCGGTATTATAGCTTTGAAAACAAGTGTAGTTTTGAATCTTGTCAGAATACTGCATCAGTTTAAACTTCCAGGGTGAGAGAACCTGGCTTAGCCCTTTTTCTACCAAGAACTTAATCCGATCCACATTATAAACATTGGCAATGTTATAAAGCATCTCGTTCCACTTATGACGCAGGTCTTTCACACGGGATACAATGGGGACAAGATCGAACTTTCTAATACTGCTTAGGCTATACAGGTTAACCAATAGATAGTTTTGCCTATCATCATTGCTTATATCAAGTGTGATCTCTTCCAAGTATTTCCGATAGTTTTGATAGCATACCGTAGCCAGGCTATCCTGTTTCAATTCGATCAGTATTTGAATCTTGATCTGATACAACTCCACATTAAGCTGATAGTATTGATACTCACTCCATTGCTGTATATAACTCTCTACAACGCGCAGTAATTCCCGCAGAGGTATATCAGGTACCAACAAGTCCAACTTTACCTTTAGTATATCTAGCTTGCACTGCCAATACCGATACTGGTTTTCCTTGATTATCGGCATTGCTAATTCTATCAATTCTCTTGCTCTGGATACGTCATTCAAACCATAATAACACGATACTTGCAGCACATAGAACACAGCTATCGCGTAATTGTTATTCACCTCACCCGCATGTCGCATAGCCAGCTTCAATTCGCTAAGAGCTGTTTCAAAATCTTTCTCGGATAACGCAATCAAGCTCAGAACATTATGGTAGAACTCTTCTTCATGTATATGCTTGTAGTTTATCTGAACATTTTTATGGATTAACTTCTTTAGCTTCTTAGTGTTGGACATTTCGTTCAGGTAATAGAAATATGTCTTCACAAGGGGGGTCATTTCCCTTATATTGCCGGCAATCAACTCAGGCTCGCTATCCTGTATAAAGCGGAAATAGTGCCCAAAACCTACTATCTTACTCTTGGCTAGTGCGAGGTTTCTTTGCACTGATAGCAGGTATGTACTGCTTTTTTTCGAAAGCACCAACGCCTGACACTCAAGCAACTTGGTTTCCGCCCGCAGAAAATCACCCATTTTTATCTTAGCTTCACCCTGATTCAGCAGTGCTAATGCTTTTGTCATGGTTAGATTCAGTTCATCTGCATGGTGATAACCCATTTCGGAATAGTGTTCTGAAAGCAGTGTTATCCCTTGTTTAAGATACAAATCTGAGATATTGTTGTATATTAAACCCAGGTAGCGCTTTACATTATACCTCTTCCAGATGCTCAGTGCAGCAAATAAGTGTTCATCGGCTTCTTCAATGTTCTTTTGCTCACTGTAAAACACTCCCAAATTGTTGTGCATGGTGGCAAGACGAATCATTACTTTAGTGTCATGCTCCGGGGGTATGGATATAAGAAAATCCTCTATCGTTTTGATCGCCCGGTCTGGGTCTTTTACCAAAGAATGGTAAACCGCAAGCCTGTCTGCGAAAGCAATTTTCAAATCCAATGGCATTAGTTGGTTCTGTGCCAGATCGAGGTATTTTTTCATCTTACCGATATCTCTCTTGGCGTAGATTTGAACTAGATACAGCCATATCAGTAGCTGTTGTTTACCTGTGGAAACAAGTTTCTCAGCTTGCATCAGATATTCTAGTGCCATGTCCGTATCTTCTGCCATAAGCCTTATTGCAGCAAGCAAGAAATACTTTTCAAAGATGTCCGGTAAAGCAAGAAACTGTCCTTTAGCTAAAGGAGCAATCTCTTTTTTTGCATCTTTTTTCTCTCCCCTTTGGGTATCCTCAAACAAGTATAGTGCTTTATCGAAATAACCTGTA
Organism: uncultured Candidatus Cloacimonas sp.; assembly: GCA_964430595.1. Lineage (GTDB taxonomy): Bacteria > Cloacimonadota > Cloacimonadia > Cloacimonadales > Cloacimonadaceae > Cloacimonas. The sequence goes on along the minus strand of CAYSGM010000029.1, from coordinate 9,540 downwards.
GTTTCAGTCTTATCATGGAAGAGATATATGTCACTTATGATATCCCTTACAGGGATTCCAAGTTCAGAATTCAAGTCCAACTGCAGCACATTGAGGATCGCTTCGTATGCTCTTTCTTGCTCATATTCGCTGTTAAACAAATAAAACAACTTCAAGTAATAGTTCCTCACCGAAAGCAAGTCTCCCGCAAGCAGGGCATTTTTGATAATGCCCTGACAGGTATTAACTTCCAGCATATCCTTATTAACATAGAACTTTAAAACACGCTTTGAGACTAGAACATGTTGCTTTGCAACACTCTCATCGTACAAGCGCTGTTTTGCTTCAGCAAATGCAAAGAAATAGTACTTACCTTGTTTGATGATGATCTCGTTATAAGTGCTGTCATTTAACAAGTTGTATAGTTCTTGATCACTTGCCTTGGTAATATAGCTTATTAGCTCTCTGGTTAAGGGCGTTTGCACAATACTCAGCTTTTGCAAATGGGTATAGTTCGTGGTGGTGATGTGGCTCAAACGAGAATAGACGGAATGTAACAATCTCGAAGGCATTATGTAGTTTGCTAAATCTGTGGGAAAATGGACTGTATCATCAGAGTAAATCTTTCTTTTCTGCGCCAGATCAATAAGAATCTCTTTCACAAATTGAGGATTACCGGCAGATCTATAATAAAGCTCCTCAATAATCTCATTGGGGGCAGACACGGGAAGTAACCTGTTGATATAGGCTTTGCTTTCATCCCTGCTGAGCGATGGAATGTTCACCATAACAGTATGGTTTATTTGGTTGATCTTGTTATAATCATTACACGATAGGGTAACCATGATTCTTTGGTTAATGATGAATGGGGAGATGAAGTTTATAAAATCTATCGTATGCCGATGGACGTGCTGGAAATTACGAATGATGAAGATTACCGGTTTCCGGGCAGAGATATCCAGCAGGAGGCTTTTAACTGATTCAAAATCAATCTTCAAGTCTGCCACAGATTGGCTAACAGCCTTGGCTTCCTGTTCAGAATCAAACAGATACCTTCGCAGTTTTTCTGAAATCTGCTTTAGGCTGGCATACTGTTCAATTTCCGCTTTACCCAGAGATTGCACGAATTCCTTTATCAGAGCAAAAAAAGCTTCATGATCAGTTCTGGAACACTCGTAATCAAATATGAAATACTGCCCGCCTAACACGTGATAGCGGAAAAGGGACAGAATATTATCCTTTCCTAGCCCATCTCCGCCAATAACCGACACGATCTTCCCATTACTGCTTTCCAGGGCAGGAATAAAATCCAGCAGTTGATGAGAGTATTTCTCTCGAACGATATAGCTGTTAAAGCGCAGGGTATTTATCATCGACCATTCAGCCGAGAAGGGATATTCCAGGTGATGGATCCGGTTTACATAAGAAACAATTTCTTCGCTGCTACTAAAGCGGTTATCCGGGTTTCTTTCCAGCAACCGCAAGATGAACTTTTCCAATGCCGGTGGGATGTCTTTGTTCAATTCGCTTGGGAAATTGGGGATAAAGTACTGGTGTCCGCCTGTGATAAGCGTGTTTATCTGATCTACACTAAAAGGAAAGCTTCCTGTGGTTAATCGGTATAAAATCACTCCCAGAGCATAAAAATCGCTGGCTTTACTGGCAGGTTTTCCCAAGAATATTTCCGGTGCCAGATACGGCAAAGTGCCGGAAACCATTTGAGTATCCTTTGTGGTATCTATCTTAGTAAAACCAAAATCTATCAGTTTGAGGATTAGAGATTTTCCCTCAATGCGGTAAAGCACGTTTTCGAGCTTCAAATCTTTGTGTAATATGTTTTGTATGTGCAGGGCATGTAATGCGTAACAGGTTTGCACTGCAATATCGAATATTTGGTTTACCTTCCCCTTGCTAAAGCGGAAATTAGCCAGGGTCTTACCTTCGAAATAGTCACTTATATAGTATATGTGATCGCCAACATGCCCAAAATCAATCACATGATTCAGGTTTGGGTGTTCAATCTTGGTTATATGATGCATTTCCTCAGCACTGAAATGGGAATATAACTCGTCTGAAGCCAGATATTGGAATAGTTTCAGGGTATAGATGTTATTCGAGCGAATATCCCGTACCTTAAACACATTTGCCCATGAACCAGAACCCAGGCTTTCCAACACCTCGTATCTGTGGTCTATGTACATCTTAATGCTCCACTTAATACATCTCTTGAGTTCCCACACACCCTGTCAACTGTAAGCTGCCATCTGAAACCTATCACAAATCTACGCAAACATATCAAATCCATACTTCCACCTTTTGTGTACCCAAAACCACTGATCTGGGTACTTTCGGATTTGTGCTTCGATGATTTGGTTTACTTCTTCCAGAACAATCCGGTAACTGGCTTCGCAATCTTCCAATTCTTCGTGCAAGATCATCTTGTGAAACTCAAATCGGATGTTACCTTCCACATCTCGCCTGGCAAAACCTGCAACAATTGGTACTTTGTAACGCAATGAGAGTTTCGCCACCCCCTTCCAGTGAGATGCCGGGTATCCAAGAAAATCCATCATCAAACCAGAATCTCCTGCGTTTTGATCCATCAAAATTGCCACAAACCTACCCTCTTTAAGCTGGTGAATGATGTCTCTTAAGCCATGGCTCATGTTAATAACTTTAAGCCCACAGCGTTCGCGCACTTCATTAGTATAATCATCGAATAGGTTGTTACGCTGTGTTTTGGCAATCACGCTTAAAGGAATGCCAGCCATGGGCAGGATCCTTGCAGCTTCCCAATTGCCAAAATGTGCAGTAGCCAATATCGCTCCCCTCCCAAGCGACAGAGCTTCATCCACATGCTCTCTGCCAATAATCTTGCACATAGAAAACAAGTCTTTATCGCTGGTTAGGTACATTTCCTGAACCGTTAAAGCCATATTGCGATACAGTTTCTTTAGAATGGTCTTCAATTTGCGTAAATCGTTATTTGGATACACCTTCTGCAACTGCTGTAGTGCTACCCTCTTGCGGATGCCAATTCCATAACCAATCGCAAGGAACAGGAATATCAATACATTCCTCACAACGCAACGGGGCAGCACCCTACATCCGGCTATCCATGCTCTGAAGCTATAGTATTCTATCTTGTTAACAAACTTTTTATTAGGCACTTATTATTCCTCTCGGTGGTATTAATACCCAAGAGGACATACTTTTGAACTTGCCTAATGCTGACAAGCAATATCTTTCAAATTAGCAACAGCTCCAATTTCTTCAAGATTACACTTTTGGAAACAACCCCAACTGAACTGTCCATTTCTTTCCCATCCCGGTAGAATTTCAGGGTTGGAATGCTCATCACTCCATGCTTCCCGGCTAGTTCAGGGTAATCGTCCACATTCACTTTCCCAATCACAATACTGGTCATTTCTTTGGCAATCTCTTCTATCTTGGGAGCTAAAAGGTTACACGGTCCGCACCACGGTGCCCAAAAATCAATTAAGACCGCACCATTACTAACCACATCATCATAATTCTGATCATTAAGCTCGATTATCATCTTTGTATCCTTTTTTTCAAATCCGTTATACAAAGTATAAGCCGAAGCATCAGTAACGCAAGTGCATAGAATTAAACTACCACACAGGAGCTTCCCGATACATGGAACAAAGATACTTAGCCCTAACCAAGCCAGAAAGCCGGGGATTTATTAGCCCAGCACCTCTACCAGCAACCTCACTGCGGTCTCAATGCAGTTCGGACAGTGCAAGTTGAACACACCTTCATCTTTTCCCTTTTGTCTTTGCAGGGGATCACTTACATCCAGCCCCAGGATTTCCTTGCAATCCGTTTCACCAATCACTTCTTTCCAGCGGGAGATAAAGCTTGTGCAATGTAGTTCGATGCTTGCTTTCTGTTCCGGGCTGTATTCGGCAAAGCCTTTGGCAAGCCCCAGTACCATTAAGGCACCCGTTAAAGCACCGCAGGTAGATCCCATTCGCATCCCGCCGCCAAAGCAAGAGCTCACCTTTTTGGCAATATCCGCATCCAAACCCAGGGCTTCGGCATAAGTTCCAATCACAGATTGCGCACAGTTATATCCCTGTGCAAAAGTTGATAAAGCCTTTTCGACCATTTGTTTGTTCATATCCTCTCCAAGAATGAGTTTTGTGCAATATCTGATTGCCGATGTTTTTGTCAAGCAAGAATGAAAAGGCTTTACAAGTATAACCCGTAAAGCCTGCATGGATTGATTGAAGGGGATGATAATCCTACTTTCGCAGGATCATTTTTTTACGTGTGTCTGTAGTGTTGGTTTGTAGCCTGTATAGGTAAACGCCTGATGGCAGACCTTCTGTAGTCCAGCTGAAATCTTGTTTGCCGGATCGAAAACCCTTCCTAAGCACCTCTTGGCCTTTGATATTATAGATTGTCAAGGTGCCCTGCTCTCCTTTTTTGATGTTGAACTTGATGGTTGTATTGGGGTTGAATGGATTTGGATAATTGCTTTCCAGGTAAGTAATACTATCTATACCCGGAACTACATCATGAAATGCTCCGGTGGAGTTTATTGGCTTAGTAACGTTGTTTTGGTTAAGTGTAACTGCGGTTTGTGCCAGCAGTCTGCCGTTCAACGTTGCACCGGTATTCATGGAAATCATTGTTTGACACAGAACCACACCCTTGAATTGAGCCGTTGTTCCAATATTAGCCTGTCCTGCAATCTGCCAGAATATGTTCTGCGGTTGAGCCCCGCCATTTAGAGTAACAATGCCGGCATTAGCCACAGTAAGGTTTTGCGCTATCTGGAAAATCCACACATCATCCGGTCCGCCAGTAATTGTGCATCCACCTGCCCCGATGGAGACTCCGCTGCTCCATTTGTAAAGCCCGGGGATTAGGGTTTGCCCGGTTAGTACACCGGAGTAAAGCTCTGTGTAATCTGGGTTTACCCTACCTGCTGCATCGGTATAGGCGGTTTGCATATCGCCTATAGCGGTGGTAAGATTCGTGGGGGTGGGGGTAGTATAGTTAGCAGCATAGATTCTACCTGTTACCAGAGTTGAAGTAGAATAGGTTCCGCTGGGATCCATCATCAGCCCAAAGCCCGTCATATAGGTCGAAGCAGCGGGACTAAGCCCGATATCTCCCACTATGGCGGTTGTGCCTGTGGTTGTCACTCCGGTACTGCTGAGGATCACATAATTCCCTGCGCTTCTAAGGTTTACTGATGCGGGACCTACACCGTAGATCAAACCGGCAACACCAACCGCAGCTATTGTTAGCAACATGGCTCTTTTCATTTTATCATCCAGTGATAATCATGCAGCTTAGCATAAGCTACATTTTGATAGAAATACCTATCTTGCCACCGGAGAAGGCATTGCCTCCGCCGAATTCAAGATTCGCACCTACTGTATCGGTGAAATAGTATCTCCCACCAATCTGCGCGCCAAGCCCCAAACCTGAGGAATGTGAGCCGGGATAGTTATCAGGAGAAGTCCACACATAAAAACCAACATTTAGCCCTGCATAAAGATCCCAGTCCTTGGGAATATTCAGAATACGGTTGAAATGGTAATTGCCATTGCCGGCAAAGCCATAGATGCTGTGCTTGTAATGGTGGCTGTTATACTTTTCCGTGTAAGACTTATAGGAGAATTCGGCACCTAAAGTAATATCGTTACTTGCGCCAAAATCAACGCCAACATAAATGGGAACACCCCAAGAGGAAAAGCCCGCCCCAGCGTTTAATTGTGCTTGTCCGTGTCCGATGGGTGCTTGTGCAAAAGCAAAACTAATAGCTATCGACAGCACCAGGATAAGTAGTATCTTGTTCATGTTACATCCTTTCTTTGCAACTTAATCGAGCTTTTACCAGGAATTAGATCACTTGCCTAATTCGTCTGACACTTTCTATCGATATAGTTTACTGATAAGCTAAGAGCTTTATCTGAGAATGCAACTTATATTATTGAATCTTGGCGTTTTATATTCTGCGCTCTATTTTCCCGCCACATTTTGTGCAGACAGTTTGGTACCATTGCGTTCTGCATCCGCAAGCCGGACATGACCAATATTCTGCTTGCTCTTCCAGCCATTTATCCACCCCAGCTTCCTTGATGCGGAACAGGTTTTGCAGCACCACCTGATGGTGTTCCCATTCATCATCTTTGAACTTTGTAATCATCTCACAGGGAAATTCCGGACAGAAGGCGCAGCTCTCGGTGCCGTGATTCTTGTTACATACCACGAATTCACAATTCTTCTGATACTCTGCATCACAGCCCATGCAAGGCAGCTCTTCAGCCTCGGTATGCATCTCCAGTGCGCTGGGCACGCCCTCTTGTTTCTCCTTCGTAATCATACTGCAGCAAGCACCGCAGTATAGCCCGCAGAAAGCCATGTATCTGCTCATGATGTTCTCCCTTTTTATAGTTTACAATCCTAAATTGCCCTATCCAGGTATTGGTAACCGGGGATAGCAGGCAATAATCCATCTTCCACCGCGGCTTTCACCGTTATGCAGGGAAGGTTCTGCGCCACAATCTGTTCTCTGCTGATAGTTTTGAGATCAACCGTCTCGGGGTATTTCGCCTGCATTGCCCACAGCATCTTGATGTATAGGCTGTACCAGGAGGGCAGACGGATGCTATCATCCCTGTCCCGTAGTTGGTTCAAGTAGTTTCTAAAATCATTGCGATACGCCTCGGATGGGTTAATCGCCTTGATCTGGCGGGCAATGGCGGTGTAATCCAGATTTTGTGCCTGCACCGGCATCTTGGGAGCGCGGCGCATCAGGGTGCGTTTCAGACGGGGATGATAGTAATAAATTGCTCCTTCCAGCTTGCCGGAAAAGCCTTTTATTCCTTCTTTCACAGTTGCTTTCATGGTTTCCTCCTTGTTTTTTTTCCATATTTCTTGCTTACTCCATCTTGTCAATCACTTCTTTATCCCCTCTTAATCAAGCGTTAACAGTTAACGCTTGATTAAGAGAGGATAAAGAAGTGATTAATGCTGTGCAGTAAGGAAGGCATAAGTACAGAACAGCTATATCTCTGGTAGGCAACATGTTATGCAAAGAGAAAAAGCACGACGCATAACACCGTGCTTTTCTAGTGATTTGGCTTTAGCAAATCTGTTATGAATCTATACGCTTAATGTTTGCTCCCAATGCATTTAGCTTCTCCTCGATCCTGTCGTAGCCGCGATCTATATGATAAATGCGGGATACGGTGGTGGTGCCTTTGGCTACCATTCCGGCGAGGACGAGGGCGGCACTGGCGCGTAAATCTGTTGCCATCACTTCTGCCCCGCTAAGCTCCTTAACACCTTTAATGCAGGCTACGTTGCGTTCAATGCGGATGTTTGCCTGCAAGCGGTTAAGCTCTGCCACGTGCATGAAGCGATCCGGGAAAATGGTGTCTTCCACGAAGCTGATTCCATCCGCAAGGGACATTAGGACAGTGAATTGCGCTTGCAGATCGGTGGGGAAACCAGGGTGGGGTAAGGTGATGAGGTTAACGGGCTTTATCTTTTCGGGAGGTGTTATCGTTATGCTGCTCTCCCCTATCTCAAATTCGCAGCCGGCTTCGCGAAGTTTATCTATCAGCGAGCCAAGATGTACCGGTTCGCAGTTTTCCACGGTGATGGGAGAGGTGCTTAAGGCACCTGCCACCAGGAAGGTTCCGGCTTCGATGCGGTCGGGAATCATGGTCATTTCCACGGGGAAAAGATCATCCACACCGTCGATAGTGAGGGTCGTGGTGGCTTTACCGCTGATTTTGGCACCCATTTTGTTTAGCAGATCGATGGTGGCATCCACTTCCGGCTCCATTGCAGCGTTGAACATGCGGGTTTGCCCTTTGGCAAGCACGGCTGCCATCATGGCGTTTATCGTGGCACCTACGCTGGATTTCTCGAAATAGATGTCCGCACCTTTCAGCTGCTTGGCTTTGGCATGGATGTAGCCATGTTCGATAACTATTTCTGCCCCAAGTGCTTCCATAGCTTTAAGGTGCAGATCGACGGGACGTGTCCCAATGGCGCAACCGCCGGGGAAGGATACTCTAGCTTCACCCAGGCGGGCAAGCAGAGGTCCAAGCACATAGATGGAAGCTCGCATCTTGCTTACCAGTTCGTAGGGGGCTTCGCCGTAACAAACGTCCTTGGAATCGATGCTCATGCTGCCTTTACCATAATCCACCCGCGCTCCGATCACCCGCAGCAGATGTGCCATGGCTTTCAGATCGTTCAGGTTGGGGACATTACGCAGCACGGATTTGCCCGGAGCCAGCAAACACGCTGCCATCACCGGCAGAATGGCGTTCTTGGCACCACTAATGCTAACTGATCCGCTTAAGTTGCGGGTACCTTGAATTATAAAACTATCCATTTATTGTTCCTCGTTATGATATTTTAAGCTGTTTTAGGGGCGTGAATTAGCATATATCTATCCCTGCCATGGAGATCGATGAAGGGTTCGGCTGTGTCCCAACCATACTGTCGGGCTAGGGAGCTTATGGCATTACGCTGCGCGGCACCATGCTCCAAAGCGATAAAACCGTTGGGGTTTAAGTACGGAACTGAGCGCTGTAGTAAAGCGCGGTAAAAATCTAAGCCGTCCTCTCCGCCGAACAAAGCCGTCCGGGGCTCGAAATCCTTTACCCTGGCATCCAGAAGCTCCATTTCACTTGCGGTGATGTAGGGCGGATTGCTTACGATGATGTCATACATGGGGCAATTCTCTGGCAACAAATCTCCTAGATAAAAGTGGATATCTGCATGGTTTTCCAAGGCGTTACACTTAGCAAGCTGGAGGGCAGCAGGGCTGCAATCGATGGCATCTACCAACAAAGATGGACAAAGGGTTTTAAGGGCAATGGCGATGGCTCCGCTGCCAGTGCCTACATCCAGAACCTTTAGCTTGCCGGAGACCCTTTTTAGCACCAATTCCACCAAGCCCTCTGTCTCAGGACGGGGGATCAGGACATCCGGGCTAACCTGTAGTTCCAGGTGGAAAAATGGGGCTTTACCAGTGATATATTGAGGTGGTTCATGTGTTTTCAGGCGGTTGAAGGCAGAGAGGGAAGCAGCGATTTGCTCATCAGAAAGCATGGTGTTTCGTTCCAAATACAGCTCGGATTTAGATAATTCAAGAATATCCGCCAGGACGTATAGGAAATCTGCTTCAGGAATATTGGTAGAATCTGCCAGGTATTTCGCCCGGCTGATCAAATCTCCCAGTATCATTCCGGGATGCTATTGGTGATTTTTTTGGTAACGGTTACTTTGCGCCCGCCTTGGCTGAATTCTAGAGAATCTGCAAGGTGGTAGAGCATGGATATCCCACGTCCGGTTTCATCTAAATTAAGCTTGGGCTCCACTGCCACTCGCTTTAGCCAACCCTCATGATCGAATCCTTTGCCGTCATCTTCCACGGAGATGGTGATGACATTGGCAATATGATCCATCAAGAAGGTGAAACGCAAGCGCTTTGCGGCAATTTCGGGCTGTTTCAAACGCGTTTCTATCACTTTCTGTAAACCGCTGTGATCCAGC
>CAYSGM010000028.1:2282-26691 GCA_964430595.1 uncultured Candidatus Cloacimonas sp. | reverse complement strand
GGGTCATGGCTGTATAGACCGGATCGTTCTTCATGGTCACCCGGGCGGCAACGGCGCAGACCCGCTCGTCCTTCAGCGCCGCCTCCCGGAAATCCTCGGCCAGCGCCGACTTGCGAACCAGCATGCTGGCCACGGCCCAGGGAACGGAGAACTTGGCGGCCAGATCGCTTTTGGGAAAGCGCTCATCGAGAGCGGCCGCCCAGCCGAAGGTGTGGACCTCCACGCCGGCAATGCCTGCCGGATCGACCGGATAGCGCTGGACCAACCCTTCCGCCGCCTCCAGCGCGGGATGTCCGAAGCGGCACATGGGGTAGGCCTTGATGAATCCGAGGGTGATCTCGAAGCGTGTTCCCAGCGCCTCGACCACCCGTTCGGGATCGAGCCAGGGAGAGATGACCGTGCCGTACACGGAACCGAGCGGGTCCTGCTCCGCGGTAAAACCGTCTGCACTCTATTCATCGAGAATAGCACCCGCACCCGCATGAGCTTCGAGCTTGCTGCCAACCGCCTCAGTGCGGATGTGGTGAGCTTTCAGGCAAGCATCTCTGCCCTGCAGAAAGGCGAAAGCTTGCAAGATACGGTTTACACTCTGGATGCCATGGGGATAGACCTGTACTGCATCCGTCACAGCAGTCCCGGCAGCCCCCAACTAGTGAATAAATACTCTAACAAACCGGTTATCAATGGGGGAGACGGGCGGCATGCCCACCCCACCCAAGCCTTATTAGATATCTATTCCATCTGGGAAAAACTTGGTGACCTCAAAGGTTTAAAGATAACCATCGTAGGCGATATCCTGAACAGCCGCGTGGTGCGCAGTAACCTTATCGGGATGCAAAAGCTTGGCGCAAAGGTAACCGTGTGCGGTCCCAAGACCCTCATGCCCGGCAATATGGAAAGCGTGTATGGCTGCCGTGTGGAATACGACCTTGCCCGCGCCTTGCACGATGCCGATGTGGTGATGGGATTGCGTATGCAGCTGGAGCGTATGTCCGAAGGATTATTCCCCTCCCTGGAGGAATACAGCAAACATTATGTGCTCTCCAAGGACACTCTGAAGTATGCCAAAAAACATGCCCTCATCATGCACCCCGGACCTATGAACCGTGGTATCGAAATCCTCCCCGAAATCGCCGACGGCAGCCACAGCATCATTGTGGAGCAGGTTGCCGATGGCGTTGCCATCCGCATGGCGCCGCTGTTCCTGATCATGGGAGGTAAAGCATGAAGCAGAGTGAGTGTCTTCGACAGGTTAGAGCTGCGCAAGTGAGTTCTGCGAAAGTGAGTAACTCACCTACTTGTTCTCACTTTGTAAATCTCACCTTTTCAATCTCACTAAGCCAAGGAGGTTCCCAATGAAAATACTTATCCAAAACGCAAAAATCTACCTACATGGTAAACTGATAAAGAGTGATATCTTGCTTGACCGCAAGCGCATAGCCAAGATCGCCCCCAAAATAAACGAAAAAGCAGATAAGACAATCGATGCTGCCGGAGCTTGCATCTTCCCCGGTTTCATAGATCTCCATGCTCACCTGCGCGATCCCGGGCAAACCTACAAAGAGGATATCGTTAGCGGCACCAAAGCTGCGGCACATGGGGGATTCACAGCCATCTGTGCCATGCCCAATACAGAGCCGGTTACGGACAACATCGCCTCCGTGGAATATATCCAATTGCGTGCTAAGGAACTGGGCTCCAGCCGTGTTTACGTGATAGGCGCTATGACCAAGAAATCCGCAGGCGAGGAAATCTCCGAGATGGCAACCATGAAATCCGGTGGAATCGTAGCCGTAAGCGATGACGGCAAATGCGTGCAGAATGCCCGTTTGATGCTATCCTGCATGCGCTATGCTGCGAACTTTGATATCCCGCTTATCATCCATGCCGAGGATTACAATCTTGCCGGTAAGGGACAGATACACGGCGGTAAAGTAGCCACTCAGGTAGGGCTTAGCGGCTTACCCGGGCTTGCCGAGGAAGTTATCATCGCCAGAGACATCATGCTGGCAGAAAGTGCCGGAGCAAGGCTGCATATAGCTCATATTTCTACCGCCAAATCCCTTGAACTTGTCCGCCAAGCCAAGGCGAAAGGATTGCCCGTCACCTGCGAAGTTACTCCGCACCATCTGGTTTTAACCGAGGATGCCTGCGTAACCTTCGATACCAATACCAAGATGAAACCGCCCTTACGCCCCGAAGCAGACCGCCAGGCTTGCGTTAATGCGTTAAAAGAAGGCTTGATAGATTGCATCGCCACGGATCACGCTCCCCATGCGGATTTCGAGAAGGAAAAAGAGTTTGATTACGCACCTTTCGGCATTATTGGCTTAGAGACCGCCTTCCCTGTGCTCTACAAGCATCTGGTGCAAAGCAAGCAGATAACGCTTTCCTGTCTGGTAGATGCCCTAAGCTGCGCTCCCGCAAAGGTATTGAACCTGCCCGGCGGCACGCTAACCGAAGGCAATCCCGCCGATCTCACCATTATTAATCTGGAAAAAGATACGGTATTCACTCCTCAAAACATCCTTTCCAAAAGCAAAAACAGCCCCTGGCTAAACCAAAGTCTGCCCGGCACAATCCTTTGGACTATTTGCAATGGCAGCGTAACCTACCAAAACCCAGACAGCATATAGGATACAGATATATGAGCCAAACCCCAAACCGACGAGAGATCGCCATCTACTCCCGCGAGGAGCTGTGCGGCGATTACTTCATCCTGTGGATATGGGACGATGAACTATCCAAGCAAAGCAAGCCCGGTCAGTTCTTTGAGCTGCGCGCTTCTGCCAGCCTGAACGATGCCTGGGATGCGCAGCGCATTCCCAAGCTCTACAAGCCAATCTCCGTTTATGACAACTCCGGCGGCAGGATAGGCTTCTTTATCAAGAGTGTAGGACCCGGAACCAGTGCGCTTGCCCGCCTGAAAGCCGGTGACACGCTGGAGCTTATTGGTCCGCTCGGCAATGGCTTTCCCATCGTGAAAGGCAGACGTATCCTGCTTCTCTCTGGCGGTATCGGCTACCCGCCCCTGTCCTATTTGCAGAAAGAGCTCATCAACCACAACCTCATCTTCTGGGCACATGGCGGGGCTACCCAAGCGGATATCTTCCCTTGCGACGAAGTGTGGACAGTAGATGGCTCCATTGGCAAAGAGGGCTTGGTTACCGCATGCCTGCCTGACCTGCTGGAACGCAAAAAGATAGATCTGGTGTATAGCTGCGGGCCCACGCCCATGCTGAAGCAAGCCGCATTGATATGCGCCGCACACAATATAGAGCACTACACTTCCATGGAAGCCTACATGGCATGCGGCATCGGCGTTTGCCACGGCTGTGCAGTTCCCATCGGCACGGAAGCGGATTGGACATATCTGCGCGTGTGCAAGGAAGGGCCTGTGTTCAATGCCGCAGATGTCCACTGGAGCCTGTTATGAGCCATATCTCCACCCAGCTTGGCAAGCTTAGCTTTGCCTCCCCGGTAACCGTTGCTTCCGGCACATTTGATCTGGAAAACTTCCATTTCCTGCCCCAGGATTGCCTTGGTGCTTTCGTATGCAAAACCATCACCCGCCAGCCCAAAGTGGGTAATCCGCCCCCCCGGCTCTTTGAGAGCGAGGCAGGTCTGATCAATTCCATCGGGCTACAAAACCCAGGTCTGGATAAGTTCATCAGCGAATATCTGCCAAAGCTGAAAGATACCCTGAGCATCCCTTTGATCGTAAGCTTCTCCGGCACAAGCATAACGGAATTTACTGAAATCCTGCAAACTCTGGAAGCGCAGGAAGGCATTGCGGGCTACGAACTTAACGTATCCTGTCCCAACGTGGAGAACGAAGGTATAGCCTTTGGGGTAAATCCGGATGTCGTGCACAAACTCTGCTCTACGCTTTCTCCATTAACAAGGCGTGAGCTTATCATTAAGCTTAGCCCCAATGTAACGGATATCGCTGCTATTGCGCAAGCTGCAGAAGCAGGCGGCGCAGATAGCCTTGCCCTCATCAACACGGTTTTCGGCATGGCAATAGATTATAAAAGCGGTAAATCCCTCATCAAAAAAGGCATCGGCGGATACAGCGGCATAGGCATCAAACCCATCGCCCTGGCACTCACCTACAAAGCCGCCCAAGCCGTCCGCATCCCTATTCTTGCCATGGGCGGCATCTACACCTGGCAGGACGCCATGGAATTCTTCTGGGCAGGTGCATCCATGATAGCCCTCGGCACTGCCAACTTCATTGACCCCCTTGCCGCCAAGAAGCTGTATGATGGCTTACATGCACATTTGCAAGAGCAAAACCTGAAACTATGCGACATAATCGGGAAGTGCGTGGTATAATTGAACGCTGTACTAAAGCATAACAACACCTTGTCTTTCCTGCGGAGGCAGGAATCCAGCCCTTTATGTTTCCATCTCTCTCCACTTATCTTTCCCGCGGAGGCACGAATCCAGACTACTAATCATTCTAACATTCTAAACTCACCCACCACAAAGGCAATAGAAACAACCTTGTCCTTTTACAAAAATCAACAAGCTGGATTCCTGCCTCCGCAGGAAAGACAAATAGTGGTGCATAGAAAGACAAATTGTGTAACAGTGAATCCAGCCCCTTCCCCAATCCAAAGCTGCCAACTTTTTCCAAGCATAAAACACAAAAACCTTGACACCAACAGCATAACTTAAAAAGCATGTGTTTGTTGCTATTGTAGTTGCTTCAGCCTGCCACCAGCACCTAAAAGCGGATTTGCCAGCGCATAAAGTGTCATCATCCTGTTATTCACCCATAACATATTACTCACTCCAGGAGGAATAAATGAAACACTTACTACTCATCGTTTTTGTGTTTACGCTAAGCGCACTCTGTGCTGAAGCAGACATTCAGGTAACTTATACCGGTTTTACAGCCGAACAACAGACAGCTTTCGATTATGCCATGTCCTTATGGGAACCACTGCTCAATTCCACTGTCCCCATCAAGGTCAATGCACGTTTTCAGAATCTCCCCGGTTTTGTAAGCGCACCCATCTCCAATCTAATCAAAAACTTCCCCGGTGCACCGCAACAGAATGTATGGTACCCCACCGCATTAGCCAATGCCATCACAGGAGTAGAGCAGAATCCCGGCGAAACGGATATTGATTTTATAGTAAGCAGCAGCACGTCCAATGTCTGGTATTATGGCACTGATCCAGCATGTCCTGATAACGCAATTGATTTTGTAACCGAGATGCACAAAGGCTTAACCTATGGGCTTGGATACATGACCTCCTTCTACGTCCAAACCGGCTACGGCTCTTATGGGATGCTAAATCCCAGCGTATTGGGTATAACCACCTCTTTTCCCTGGGAAAACATGAATAGCCAGCCCTTTATCTACGATACTCACGTGTATAACTCCCAAGGCTTGCAACTTACCAATACGGCAAATTTCGCTAATCCCTCCACTGCTCTGAACGCTCAGCTTACCGGTGGCAACCTTCGTTATGTGGGAGAATACGGCAACAGCTTCAGCGATCACCAGTTAACGATTTTGTATGCCGGCACCTTCGGCATTGCTCGAACCGCCAGGTTGGATGCCAACACCTATAA
Organism: uncultured Candidatus Cloacimonas sp.; assembly: GCA_964430595.1. Lineage (GTDB taxonomy): Bacteria > Cloacimonadota > Cloacimonadia > Cloacimonadales > Cloacimonadaceae > Cloacimonas. The sequence continues at coordinate 21,102 of CAYSGM010000028.1, read as the reverse complement.
TGGCACCCAAAATGCCCCGGGAGTGCCTACTGCATATTCAGGAGATGTATTCAGGTATCCAGCGCCGATAGTTCTGGGCATCCTTAAAGACCTGGGCTGGAGCACTAATGAAGAGCTGCTTTGCCCCCCACCGGATAGTCTTAGCGTAGTTGTAGATTCGGACACCGTGAATCTTACTTGGGATGCACCTTCCACTCCTTACACGATAATTGCCTATGCCGTGCATCGCGATAGTGATGAATTTACCGAGCAAACCTCACTGCAATTCACAGACTATGCCGTTCCCGCCGGAACTCATTACTACAGCGTTAAAGCACTATATTCCATGGGTTGGTCTCCCTATACCGCCGAAGTGGAAGCTTTGGTATCTGTGGGAGTAAATGATGATGTTCAACCTCCCATGCCTGCCATAAGCCTGAACACCTACCCCAACCCGGGGCATGGCAATTGCCATATTGCTTTGCAGCTTAAAGAAGCCTCTCCGTTAAAGTTGGAGGTTTACAACGTAAAAGGGCAATTGGTAAGCAGAATCGCGGAGCGCATGTATGCAGCCGGTACCCATGATGTGCAGTGGAATAGCCTTGATCTTGCCGGACAACCCCTCAGCAGCGGTTTGTACTTAGTCCGCTGCACCGGCAATTATGCCTCCGCCACCACCCGGATGATGCTGATAAAATAGGCTGTTAAAAGGTTAATAAGTATTAGTCCCCTGGCCGTGTAGTAGTAGTTATTCTGCCGGGGGATCGCTGTTTTTATGGGTTGGTTACCCACCTAATCCAACCCGTTATCATGCGCAGGCGATTCCCTCGTGAATCCCTCGTCCCACCTCGGAATCACCACGGGTTCACGAGGGCGTCACGAGGCATTAAAGGAAGGGAGGATAGATGGTGAAACAACAAATGGCAAGACATTGCTGCCTTGCCATATTATGTAGTTTAGTGTATATCGGTATTGTTATGCTACCGGTTTAGTTTAGCTCTCTTCTGCGATAAAGCCAGCCACCTGAAAAAGCGAAGATAACACTGTAGATCACCTTCATCAGCGTATCAATATCAAACATGGTGGACCATTGGCTTTCTATCATAGTGTTTAGCTGGGTTACTCCCTGCGCCAGAGCGTTTGTATTCATCTCGGGGGAGATGGTGGAAAGGCGCAGGACATAGAGCAGTAGAGATGGTATGTTAAGTCCCGCTGTGTAATTCAGGATGCTTATGGCTGCCTGGATGGCGATGATCAGCAGTGTTCCCATGAAAAAGGATTTGCGCTTGAATAAACCAGCGAAAAACCAATACATGGAGCTAACAAACAGCAGCGTGAAAACAAGCTGGATAAGCGTTTGTGCCCAGGCGGTGATCCCGAAATACATGTGTGCACCGGTGTGGTAGCCGATGAATAAGGATATGCCTATGCTGTTGACTAAGGAAATCACACTTAGCAGGATTAGCGTGCCAAGGGTCATAAACAGGTATTTTGCTGCCAGGATTTTGGTGATGGTTACCGGCTGGGAGAGGTGGAGGATTTCGCATTTGCGTTTGAAGCCACCGTTGATCAGGCTATCGGCAAGGATCACAGCAGAGATCATGGCTACGCTGCCTACCGCTACCAGTGAACCGGCAGAGGCGGAGAACAGCACGATGCTTTCCAAGCCTGCGGGCATATTGTGGCTAGCGAATTCCGCCTGCAAGGGATTGCCTTTGATAAGGTTAATAATGATGCCTATTAAGCCAATTACATACACTCCGCCCGCGAACCACAGGGGGGTTAAGAGAGTAGTCCAGTTGGTATGCCATTCTTTCTTTAGTAATGCTCTGAATTGTTTCATTGGTTACCTCCTACCACGGCAAGGAAGATGTCTGCAAGATTAGCCCTGCTGTATGTTGCTCCCTCTATCTCCACGTCGGATGGCAGCACGGCACTGATGAATCCAAGAGTTTTGGAGGTTACTTTGGGATGGTGTGCGTTTAGCTCTTCCGCGCGGTCTATGGGCAGGGTCAGGATGCGAAAGCGGGTTTTTAGGCTTTCCACTTCTTCGTGCAACAGGATGCTGCCGTTGTCGATGAAGATTATCTCCTGCAGCAGGTCTTCCACTTCTTCCACTTGGTGGGTGGAGATGAGGATGCTTTTGTTCTCGTCGAAGAACTCGCCCAGAATGGTGCTGAAGAATTCCTTGCGGAAAGCAATGTCCAAGCCGAGGGTGGGTTCGTCCAGCAGCAGAAAGTTCACGTCTAGGGAGAGAGTGATAAGCAGATATAGTTTGGTTTTCATGCCCTTGGAGAGCTTGGAGACCTTTTTGTTCAGGGGAAGGTTGCTGATGCTGAATAGTTTATCAGCGATGGATTCGTTCCAGCGGGGGTTCACGTTTCTGATGTATTCCATCGTTTGCTTCACGGTAAGTCTATCATCTAAACCACTTACATCCGGGATGAAGGCAACATGCTCGAATACGCGGTGATCGCGGTGTTTGATCTGGGTGTCATCTAACAGCACTTCACCTTCGTGGGCAAGGAAGCCGAGCATACAACGCATTAAGGTGCTTTTACCTGCGCCGTTCTTGCCAAGTAAGCCGATGATTTTGCCGGGGGCAAGGCTGAGGTTCACGCTGTCTAATGCCTTGAATTTGCCGTAATACTTGGTGACATTACGGATTTCGTAACTGGGGTTATTCATCTTTTCCTCCATAAACGGTATCGATGATAGTGGTGATTTGCTGTTTGGGAAGGTCGAGCTGCTTTGCCATTAATATGGTGGGTTGCAGGGTCTCGGTGATAAAACTCTTGCTGCGAATGCTGATGATGAGCTGGCGGGCACCGGGTGATACATAGATACCAACGCCGCGCTTCTTGTAGAGAATGGTTTCATCTACCAGCGCACCGATGGCGTTTCCCACAGTGATGGGATTAAGGTTGTAATCGCGAGCCATGTTTCTTAGCGAAGGCATGGCTTCATCATCACCAAGCACACCGCTTAAGATGAGCTCTTCAATATGCTTACGCAGTTGAAGGTAGAGCGGCGAGTCTTCATTGAACATCTTCATAAGAACCTCTTTTCTCCATAACGATTAGTGATTACCGTCATGGTGTTGTAGTCTTGTATATCGGTGGCACAATTATGTCAAGAACTATTTTCAGATTCGTGCGACATCTAAGCCGATACTAATGCTTAAACGCTTGGAATACAGTATGGATACCAATCTTACCTGATTCAATAACTGCTTACGAATGAACTATGCATTGCTTCAGTGATTTGATGCCGGGAAGGTGAATATACATATCAAATCCAAGTAATGATCAGGGAGTAAACAACACTGCAAAATCACCATCACGAGGTATGATGGTTACCATCGGTAAAGCGGATAAATCCGCTAATAAAGTGACTCACGGAATATCCATATCATGTGGGTAGAATACAATTTGGAGGAGGCACCAAGAAATAGTTTGACAGAATACCAAGAATAAAAGCTTTATCACGACAGTCGAAAAACAACAAAAAAAGGAGTGCAACCATGCCCAGAATGACGGTTGACCCAAACTATTGTAAAGGCTGTGGTCTTTGCATTGCTGCGTGCCCTAAGAAGATTATACGCTTCTCGGAAAACATCAATGCCAAAGGCTATAACTATGCCGAATGTTTCGAGCAGGACAAGTGCATTGCCTGCAAAATGTGTTACGTTACTTGCCCGGATGTGGCAATAACAATTGAGAAGTGAGGAAAGAATGGCTAAGATCCTAATGAAAGGTAATGAAGCAGTAGCAGAAGCAGCCATCCGATCCGGATGCAGATTGTATTTCGCCTATCCGATTACCCCTCAAAGCGAGTTGATCGAATACATGGCAAAAATGATGCCCAAAGTGGGCGGAACCTTTTTACAAGCAGAAAGCGAAGTAGCTGCCATAAATATGGTTTACGGAGCAGCTGGCTGTGGAAAAAGAGTGATGACCTCCTCTTCCTCTCCAGGGATATCCCTTAAAATGGAAGGGATTTCATATATAGCTGGAGCGGAACTTCCCTGCGTGGTGGTGAATGTGCAGCGTGGCGGTCCCGGCTTGGGAGATATTCAGCCTGCTCAGGGTGATTATTTCCAGGCTACTAAAGGTGGGGGACATGGTGATTACCGCACTATCGTGCTTGCCCCCAATTCCGTTCAGGAATTTGCCGATATGGCGAGCGAAGCATTTGAACTTGCAGACAAATACCGCACTCCCGTAATGATCTTGGCAGATGGTATGCTGGGACAGATGATGGAACCTGTGGAGTTTAGAACACCAAAAACCCAAGAAGAAATGGATGAACTTGGTAAGCAGCACAACTCTTGGTGTATCTGTAACAACGAAGATGGCGATAAAAAACACCATCATGAGATTAACTCCCTGGAAATAGATCCGCTTGTGCTGGAAAAGCATGTGAATGCCCTCTACGAAAAATATGCGGTTATCGAAGCTAAAGAATTACGCTATGAGAGCTATAATGTGTCTGATGATAATGAAGTTCTATGCGTGGCATGGGGAACATCCAGCCGGATCGTGAAATCTGCCATTAATGAGCTAAAGTTAGAAGGCAAGAATGTGGGCTTGATAAGACCCATCACTGTATGGCCTTACCCCTATGAAGCGGTGAAGAATGCACTTGGCAATAAAGTTAAAAAGGTTTACGTGTTCGAACTGAATACAGGACAGATGCTGGATGATGTGAAGATTGCCGTGGAAGGAAAAGTCCCGGTGGAATTCTGGGGAAAAGTGGGCGGAATAGTATTCACCCCCGCAGAGATAAAAGCCAAGCTGGAAGCTTGTTTTAAGTAAGGAGGTATTGAAATGGAAATAATCGCAAAACGCCCGGAATCACTTACTAAGACACCTTTCACTTACTGTCCCGGCTGTCTGCATGGAGTGGCACACCGCCTTATTGCAGAAGCCATAGAAGAATTTGGCATGATTAATCATATGACAGGCGTTGCACCTGTTGGCTGCTCTGTATTCGCCTATAAGTTCTTTAATTTCGATATGGCGCAAGCAGCACACGGACGTGCTCCAGCTGTAGCAACGGGAATGAAGCGGGCAAGACCAGATATGAACGTATTCACCTATCAGGGTGATGGTGATCTGGCTGCTATCGGGACTGCCGAGATTGTGCATGCTGCCAACCGCGGTGAGCATATCAGCGTGTTCTTTGTGAACAATGCCATTTATGGTATGACCGGCGGACAGATGGCACCGACAACCCTTCCCAATATGAAAACTACCACCAGTCCCTATGGCAGGAATACCGATGATATCGGCTTCCCGATCCGCGTAAGCGAGCTGTTGGCTACTTTAATCGCTCCTTACTATATTGAACGGGTGTCCTTGCTTAGCCCGGCAGATATCCTTAAAGCCAAGAAAGCGGTTAGCAAAGCTATTCAATATAACAAGGAAGGCAGAGGCTTTACCTTTGTGGAGCTAATCAGCACCTGTCCTACCAACTGGGGGATTGACCCGCTGAAATCCAGAGATTGGGCAAAAGAGAATATGCTTCCCTTCTTTAAAGTGGGATGCCTGCGTGATAAAGGCGAGGGAGTGGAATAATGAAGACAGAACTGATTTGTGCCGGATTCGGCGGACAAGGCGTCCTCACTATAGGTAAATTCATCGCCAAAGCAGGAATGAAAGAAGGCAAGAATGTTTCCTGGCTTCCTTCCTACGGTCCGGAAATGAGAGGTGGCACAGCTAATGTATCCACTGTGGTTGCCGATGAGCCGATTGCTTCTCCCATTGTAAGCTATCCTGATATTCTGGTAGCCCTTAACCAGCCTTCCATTGATAAGTTTGGTGAAAGCGTACGGGAAAACGGAGTGATGATTATTAACACCAACATGTGCCCGCGTGGCTGTAAGCGAACGGATATCCAGATTATCGCTGCTCCCATGAGCGATATTGCCACGGAGATTGGCAGCCCTATGGTGCTGAATATGATCGCCATTGGGATCATTATTGGAAAAACCGGCTTGATAAAATACGAAACCATGGAAGAAGACCTTAATTCATTTATGAAAGCCAAGAATCCCGAGCTTTTGGAAAAGAACCTGATTGCCATAAAGCGTGGCATGGAGCTTGGAAAGCAGTAATCATTTGCGTTAAGAGTTAGACGTTAGAAGTTAAGCGAGCACTTAACGTTTAACGTCTAACGTCTGACGATAAGTAAGGAGTTGCTAAATGACTGATAATGTAATGGTAACAATCGCCAACTACACCAATCCCTTTGAAGCAGAGATTGCTAAAAGTCTATTGGAGGATTTCGGTTTTGAGGTTGTGTTGCTTAACGAGCGGATGATGTCCATGTATTCTTCCATTGCTGGAGATATGTATATGATTGAGCTGCAAGTAACTTCCGATAAAGAAGCAGAAGCAAAGCGTATCTTAACCGAGCTGGAAGATTCAGATTACCTTAATCGCATTCTGACGAGTGAATCAGCTTTATTAGAAGGTCATTTCCAGCTCACCTCCGGTAAGCACAGCAGTCAGTATATCGAAAAGATAAAGCTGTTGCAAAACCCGGAGGCAACTCATAACATCTGTAAGCGGATGGCAGAGAGATTGGCAGATTACGATTTCGATTGCGTGGTAGGTCCCGCCTATGGTGGCATTGTGCTTGCTTTCCAGACTGCCTACATTATGGGGAAGTCCTTCCTCTTTACCCAGAGGAAAGATTGTGAGATGAGCATCCGCAGCGGGTTTGACCTCTCACAGGTGAAGAAGGTTGCAATAATTGAAGACATTCTATCCACCGGTGGAAGCGTGAACGAAGTGCTAAGCTGTCTGCAAGCCAGAGGATTGGAAGTAACCGTTATCGGCGTTATCGTGGATAGAAGCGGTGGTAAATTGCAGTTCAACGCCCCTCTTGAAAGCTTACTTAGTATCGAGATACCCGCTTGGGAAGCAGATGAATGCGAGCTGTGCAAGGCTGGTGTTCCCTTATCTCGTCCCGGGAGCAGCGACAAGCCAATAGAAAAGTAATGCCTGCAATCAGGGTTATCTCCCTCTTACAGCAAGAGACAGAGCACATCCTTGCTGCGTTGAAGTTCTTTCCCTTTTCCGGTGATTGTGCTATTGAACTGCACTATGTAGCCTGGGATAGTCCTGTAACCTTCTCGCCGCAACTTAGCTTGTTTCCTGCGCTTAGTATCGATGAACTTTGCCAGCGCAGTTTTGTGCCTGGAGACATCATAGTTTTCAGTAGCTTGGCAGCTCACAGCACTTATTGTGTGCTGCAGAAACTATCCTCACACACATTATATGTCCATACTGAGATTGCCATTCTGGAAGCTGATACCATGTTAATGCTGCCTGGCTTGGAGCTGTGCGTATTAGAAGGTGATGCAGCCCAAGCAACTATCCCCAAGGACGCAACAGTTCACATTTACCGCGACATGATCCAGTTTAGCAAACAGAAGAAGGCAGACGAACTGCTGCTTACCGCCAATCACAACTTAACCCTAAGCTTAATCAGCATAGATAAAGTGAATTGGGAGATATTTCATCCTGAACTGAACGCCAGAAACCTCGCCCTGGAGCTGTGGGAAGAGCCGTTCAGCCATATTCAATACACCCTGGGGCACGCACAGAACCAGCTCCATGATCCTTCGCTTTTACCAAGCCATTCTTACGACCTTGCCGGGATTCGGCTTGCCCACAATGCGGATAAGCATGCCTACTCTTTCTTTGCCATGCATTACGATGAATACATGCAGCATGTGGTTTATGATCAATGGGTTAAGCGGGTTGTCGGCTGGTACAAGCTATATACCGGAAGGGCACTTCAGCGCATTCTGGAGCTTGCCTGTGGAACAGCTAATGTGTCCAATCGTTTTGTGTTTCAGGGCTTGCATGTGGATGCCTGTGATCTCTCAGCAGAGATGCTGCACGTGGCTGATCAGAAGCCGATGAAGCCCAGTCTTTATCCGGCATCTCTAACAGACCCTATTCCCGGCAGGGATTATGATCTGATCCTCTGTATGTTCGATAGTGTGAATTACCTTGTGAAGTCAGCGCATATTTCTCAGATGCTGGAGCAGGTTCATCTTGCCCTTGCGGACGGGGCTTTGTTTATTTTTGATATCTCTACGCTTTTCAATAGTGAGGAGAACTTTGCCGATATATGCAGCCTTAGTCACCACAAAGAAGGCTATCTGGTGCATCAGGCATGGTATGATCCCGTTAAGAGCAGGCAAAACTCCAGCCTTACAAGCTTTAAGCAGGATTTCCTTGGCTACAGTTACCAGTATGAATTGCATAAGCAGAGGGTATATCTGTGCTCAGAGCTGATAACGCTTATTCACAAATCCCCATTGAAATTGAGGGCAATCCACAGCACCGAAAGTAAGATAAACTTCTATCCGCGCCACATAAATGGTATCGACGACAAGTACTCCAGATTGTTTTTTATCCTGCAAAAGGAAAAGATTTGATTCCTGATAACCCGTTAAGTACTCTCTACGCAAGGGATAATGACTACTATCGGCAGCATGGACAGTTTGCCGGTATCGACGAAGCCGGTAGGGGTGCCTTAGCCGGTCCGGTTGTGATTGCTGCTGTGGTTCTGGATTACAAGCATCCGATAGAGGGTCTGAACGATTCCAAGCTTATCAAGCCGGCAAAACGGGAGCAGCTTTACGAACAGATTATAGCCAATGCTCTGGACTATGCAATCGTGGAGGTAAGTTCCGAAGTTATCGATGAGATAAACATCTTGCAAGCTTCCATCCTCGGCTTTGAGATGGCTTTTAACAAGCTAAACCCGCTTCCATCCTTCTGCCTTATCGATGGCAGAGATATCCCTAAAAGCTTGCATGGCATAGCCAAAGCAGTTGTCAAAGGCGACCAGTTGCACGCTGCCATAGCCGCAGCTTCCATCCTTGCGAAAGTGCACCGGGACAAGCTTATGACCGAATATGATAAGCATCACCCGGGGTATGGCTTTGCCCAACACAAAGGCTATGGAACAAAGCAGCATTGCCGGGCTTTCCACAACCTTGGCAGATGCAGTATTCACCGCTCTACCTATCATGTTCCTCTATTGTAGCCCAATAGCTTCGAACTTGATTGCTAAGCTACCTTTACTGTTTAGTAACATTTAACCTACATGATGTGGTTTAGCATTACGGATGCATTACGGATGCGATCCGTATTTCATGCGTAATGCATCCGTAATTGGAGCAAGAAAGAGCTTGACTAATTGCCTGTCTTTCGTGGCTATGAACCACAATACTTAAAGTAAGGAGGGATCATGAGTTCCACTCCCAGAGGCGAAAGATTGATAATCGCCCTAATTGGTAAACGTAACGCTGGTAAATCCAGTTTGATAAATGCCTTAACCGGGCAGGAGATAGCAATTGTATCCAATATACCGGGCACTACCACAGACCCGGTTGATAAGCACTACGAGTTGCTCCCGCTTGGTCCCGTAACCTTTTACGACACCGCCGGGGTTGATGATACCGGCGAGCTTGGCGATAAGCGGGTTAAAGCCACGCGTAAGATTCTCTATCGTGCCGATATAGTGATTTTCGTGAATGATGGCGATGCCTTTGAAGCCCCTGAAACCGAGATGTTGGAACGGATTATTGAGATGGAAATCCCTACCGTGGTTGTGTTTAACAAAAGCGACATCACCTCATGCAACCTAGATAACATTAGCTATTGCGAACAGAAAAAGCTTCCCTATGTGAAAGTCTCTACAGTAACAAAAGAGGGTGTTCTGGCTTGCAAGGAACAGATAATCCACCTTGCCCCCAAATATATGAAAGAAAACCGCATCCTGTGCGGGGATCTGGTGTCTCCCTTTGATCACGTAATCCTGGTGGCACCCATAGATTCTGCTGCTCCCAAGGGTAGATTGATTCTGCCTCAGGTGCAGGTTCTGCGTGATCTGATGGATCATGACGCCATTGTAACAGTGGTAAAAGAGACTGAGTTGCTGGCATCTCTGGCGATGACAAAAGAACTACCCAAGCTGGCAATCACTGATTCCCAAGCAATAGAACAGGTGAATCGGGAAGTCCCGCCGGAAGTGCAGGTAACCACATTCTCTATCCTCTTTGCCAGATACAAAGGTGAACTGGACATCCTGCTCTCGGGGATAGACAAGATAAACCACCTTCAGGATGGCGATAAGGTGCTGATTGCCGAAGCTTGCTCGCATCACGTACAGAAAGATGATATCGGCAGATACAAGCTCCCCAAGTGGATCAAGGACTATACGGGGAAAGACCTTATATTCAAGACATATGCTGGGCACGACTTCCCCGAAAATCTGGAAGATTTTGCAGTATGCGTGCATTGCGGCGCATGCATGATCAACCCCATGGAAATGAACCGCAGGATTATAGAATGCCACCGGCGCGGAGTCCCTATTACCAATTACGGCATGTGTATCTCGCTGGTGCAGGGTGTTTTGGATAGAGTTATCTACCCCTTGATGCAGGCAAAACTGAAATAGTTTAAGATGAAACTAACCGTAGTTCAATTCCAGCCTAAACTGCTTGATGTGCAGGGCAACGTTGCCAGATTGCTTTCTATTCTGGAAAACGTGGATAGCGATCTGGTGGTTTTACCGGAATTAGTGAGTAGCGGTTATGTGTTTGGCAGCCGGGCAGAGGTGTTTGGCGTAGCTGAGTCTGTGGGAGAAGGGCATACATATCAAAGCTTTGCAGAGCTTGCCAGAAAGCGTAATACTTCCATTGTCTATGGTTTTCCGGAAAGAAGCGGTGAGGTTGTTTATAATTCCAGCGTGCTGATTAACCCGGATGGAAGCTATTACGTTTATCGCAAAATACACCTGTTTGATAGAGAGAAGCTGTTTTTCGAACCCGGCGACGGCATCTTTGAAGTGCACCGTGCCAAGCACGATGTAAAGATCGGGATGATGATATGCTTCGATTGGCAATTCCCCGAAGCGGCGCGCAGCCTTGCCTTGGCAGGTGCACAGATAATCTGCCATCCCGCCAATCTGGTGTTGCCCTGGTGTCAGGAAGCTATGAAGCTGCGCTCGCTGGAGAACCGGGTGTTCAGCATTACGGCGAATCGCATTGGCAGAGAAGTGAACGGTGATGCAAGTGCCAGTTTTACCGGTTGCAGCCAGATACTAAGCCCCATGGGGGAGGTGCTGCTGCGCTTAGGAAACAATGAAGAAGCTGCTGTGACCATAGAGATTAACGCGGACAGAGCCTTGAACAAGCAGATCACAGGGCGTAACGATGCCTTTGCAGATAGAAGACCGGAGTGCTACAGGCTGTGAACAAAGAAGCATTGCTGAAAGAAATTGCCCGCTTGCGCACCGAGATAGACAGGCATAACTTGCTCTACCATGCCTTCGCCAATCCAGAGATAAGCGATTACGAATATGACATGTTGGTAAAGCATTTACAGGAACTGGAAGCCGAAGTATCGGAAGAAGCCATAACAGAATCTCCCAGCCAGAAGGTTGGTAACGACCTTAGCCCCGGTGCAAAGGTTATTCCCCACAAGATGCGGATGGCAAGTCTGGATAATGCCTATTCTTTAGAGGAAGTAAACGCATTTATAGTTAAAACCAATCTTGAAACAGGCAAGCAAAACCAATATTGCACAGAGCTTAAGATAGATGGCTTTGGGATAAACTTGTTTTTCGACAAGGGCAAGTTGGTGTATGCCACCACCCGCGGTGATGGGCTGGAAGGTGAGGATGTTACTGCAAACTTCCTGTTGCTGCCTGATATCCCGCATGAGATAAATCACTTGGGGCAAATCGAGATACGTGGTGAGATATACATCCCCTTGTCAGACTTTCTTGCCATTAATGAACAACGTAGGGAAATAGAAGCAAAGCCCTTTGCCAACCCCCGGAATGCTGCTGCGGGTTCTATTAAGCTGAAGGATAGCATGGAAGTAAAGAACAGGCACTTAAGAGCTATCTTCTACAGCCTTGGCTATTATAAGACAGATTCCTTGCCTGTGCTAAGCCAGCATCAGCTATTGAGCTTTCTGGAGAAGCTTGGCTTCCCAACCAGTACCAGGGCACTTTGTAACACCTATGAGGGAGTTTCTGCCTTTTGTAATAAGATGGAGCAGGAACGCTACAAGCTGCCTTATGATATAGACGGTATAGTTGTTAAAGTGAATGATCTGGATCTGCAAAAGCGCTTAGGCTACACGGGTAAAAGCCCCAAATGGGCAATTGCCTACAAGTTTAAACCGGAAGAAAAAGAGACTGTTGTGGAAAGCGTAAGCTTCCAGGTAGGCAGAACAGGGGCGGTTACTCCGGTTGCTAACCTCAGCCCGGTATTAATCTCAGGCAGCAACGTATCCAGAGCAACGCTACATAATGAGGACGAAATAAAACGTCTTGACCTACGGGTAGGCGATACGGTTCGGATAGTGAAGAGCGGAGAGATTATCCCCAAGATACTATCCGTGGATACTTCAAAGCGTGTGGCAGGTGCCTTGCCGATAGTATTCCCCTCCTCTTGCCCGGTATGTAACAGCCATTTGGAGCGTGACGAAGAAGGCAGCATCAATTACTGTGCCAACGCAGCATGTCCCGCCCAGATCAGGCGTAAGATAGAGCATTTTGCATCCCGTGATGCAATGGATATCAGCGGACTAGGGGAAAGCCTGATTGCACGCTTCATAGATGAAGGTTTAATCCACGGTATTCCCGATATCTATGCTCTGGATTACGATCGGATAGCTACCATGGAACGTTTGGGCAAGAAATCTGCAGATAACCTGAAACAGGCTATCGAGCTTTCCAAAACCAAGAACTTCGATAGAAGCCTTTTTGCACTTGGCATCAGGCATATAGGCTCCATCACTGCCCGTAGCCTTGCCACTTCCTTTGGTAGCATAGAAGCATTGATCTCTGCTGATAAAGAAGCGTTGCTTAATGTGCCGGATATTGGAGACATCGTGGCAGAATCGATCCTCAGTTTCTTTAGTAAGGAAGAGAATATTAAGCTGATAGATGCCTTGAAACAAGCTGGACTAAGGTTCACCTATGCTTCTGATCTGCTCTCCAGTGCCCTTGCCGATAAAAGCTTCCTGATCACAGGTACCTTGCCAAGCTATGGACGCAAGGACATGGAAAGCCTAATAACGAAGCACGGGGGCAAGATACTTGGCAGTGTCTCTAAACAGCTTAACTACCTTGTGGTAGGGGAGAATGCCGGTTCCAAGCTGGATAAAGCCATGAAACTGGGAACCGTCACTATCGTTTCTGAAGCCGATGTGTTTAGCATGATAGAACAAAGCGTAAGCCAATGAAAATACTAAAAAAGTATATTTTAAAAGAGCACATCCCCCCTTTTCTAATCTCATTAATGGTGGTTACTTTCGTGCTGCTAATCGATAGAATCATCGACATGCTGAATATGATCATCGAGAAGAAATTACCCTTCCAGATCGTGATAGAGATGTTCAGCTTATCACTGCCCTATATGTTGGCTTTATCCATACCCATGGCTGTTTTAGTGGCTACCATCCTCGCTTTTGGCAGGATGAGCGTTGATAGAGAGATAATAGCAATAAAATCCAGCGGGGTGAACGTGTATGCCATGATTGGTCCATTGCTGGTAGCAGCAGTGATGCTTACCGGTTTGATGGTTTATTTCAATCACTGGTTTTTGCCCAACACCAATCATAAGCTGAAGAACCTCATGCTGGAGATTGCTTACTACAAGCCCATGACCATCATAAAGGAAAATGAATTCACCACCTTCATGAACTACACCGTCTTTACCAAGCAGAATAGCGATTCCTTACTTACCGATGTGCTGATCTACGATCGCAGCCAATCCCGCTTTCCCCGCACCGTTTTTGCCAAAACAGGCAATGTAGTCCAAATGGATAATGGCAACAGCCTGCAAATAGTCCTAAACGACGGCGAAATGCACGAGCGTAACGAAAGAGAGCCCGGCAAGTATCAAGAGACCCACTTTAGCCGTTATGTAATAAATGTCCGCAATATCGGCAATAACACCGATTTCTTTGAGACCGGCTATCGTTCCGATCGTGAAATGACGGTTACCCAAATAATGAAATCCCTGAAGGATAATAGAATAGAGCTGCAAACCAAGACCAAAGAAGTGAAGGATTTAGATAATAGGTTATCCATGAACAATCTGAAACTGCAAGGTTACACCAGAGATGTGGAAACCCGCAGACTCCAATCCATGAAACAAATTACTTCCGATCGCGTATCAGAACTAAAAGAGGCTATTAGCTCCATGGAAGTAGAGTTTCACAAGAAGTTTGCTATCTCCTTTGCGATTATCATCTTCATTCTGGTTGGCATTCCCCTGGGCTTAATGACCCGCACCAGCGGCATTGGCATGGCATTTTCCGTGTCCTCCGTTATCTTCCTCGTCTATTATGTAGCCCTGAATGGGGGAGAGCAGCTCGCAGACAAAGGACTGATGCCTGCCTTCATGGCAATGTGGGTGTCGAACATCGTATTTTTCATCCTGGCGATTTTGCTGATTAATGCTTCCATAAAGGAGAAGCATATCATTGATATGCCTACCCTGATGTGGAGATTGAAGAACCTGCGTAACCGAAAGAACCCTCCTCCGGATGAGATCGTCCACTAATGAGTGCATGATGCGTATTCTCGATCGTTATGTAATAAAAGAATTCCTGAAGACTTATCTTATCATCTTCTTCTCCTTTGCGGTTGTATTTATTGTGATAGACGTGGTGGATAATCTCCCCCGGCTAATTCGCAATGGTGCTACTACCCAGCAAGCAACTATATACTACCTGCTACGTCTGCCATATCTTATCGCATTAACTTCCCCGGTAACAGTGCTGCTAACTGGATTATTCATGATGAATGCATTATCCAAGCACAACGAAAGCATTGCCATCCGTGCCGCCGGGATTAGCATCAAGCGCGCCATGTTACCTCTGTTTGGCATAGGGCTGCTGATCAGCATAGGTATTGCGTTGATGGGCGAATACCTGTTGCCATGGGCGGAAACGCAGCGCAACTACGTATATAACGTCCAGATTAAAGGTGAGCAACCGGATGATGTGATGCTGAAAGCAAACATTCACTATCAGGGCAAATCCAACGATTTCTATTATTTTGGTTTCTTTGATGGCTATAAGAACAACCTGAAGGTAATAGATTTAACGCGCATAGATTATGACAGCAAAGAGATAACAGAGCACATCACCGCTTCTTCTGCCGACTGGAATGGCAGCAGATGGATAATCCGCGATTGCGAGATCAGGCGTTTCCGGGCTGGTAAACAAGTTATGCACCAATACTTTCCGGAAACCAATCTGGCGATTCTGGATGTGCAACCTCAGGATTTCATCCGCATAACCCAGAAAACTCTATCCTTAAGTTTCTGGGAATTGAAAGATTACATCCGCAGAATACGCAAACTGGGAGACAATCCTGCCAAGGAAATCGTGGATCTGCACATGAAGCTTGCCTTCCCTCTCACCAATCTGATCGTGATTTTCTTCTTCATGCCCATCGCCACCTCCAACACCCGCTCCAAGGGAAGGGGCTGGGTTATCATGCTTGGTTTGGTGGTGTGTTTTGCCTATCTGATCGTAGTCCGCATTATCCAAAGCTTGGGTTACACGGGGATTATTCATCCTGTGTGGGCTGCCTGGCTACCCAATGCTGCTTTTACCTTGTTAGGTTTCGCTTTTTTGGAAAAAGCCGAAATATAGTCTATCACGCTATTAGGCAGTAATTAAGCAATCTCGTATCTAGATTACCTGTAAACCTGTGCTCAGCTTACTTCTTCCTTACTCTCCGCAAAAGAATAGAATCGGGGTTCACCGGGAGCTCACCATGATAAATCATGGTGAGATCATGGTCAGTCCCCCTGCGATTCAGCTTCGGAAAGCAAGGGATATGGATGCAATACAACTTCCAGATAGAAAAGGCACAACTTTGTAATGACAGCCGCCCTCGGCTGTCTGCACACGAGGCGTGTGCGATTACGATTACAGCCAAGTTATGGAAACGGTATAAGGTATTGCAATTGATGAGAATTGAAAAAACGATGCTGGTTCAGCTTAATAGCGATGCTACAATCTGTTGGGGAGAAAGCGGATATCCCTGCTGATGCAAAGATGTTACAAATTGCGAATGGCTTCTTGCCTGGCGGTATTCCGGCTCTTGCTGGGGGGGAAGCAGATAACGTTCTATCAGCTCCGGATTTTCGCAGACGTTAAGAACCGCCTGAAATAGCAAAAAGTGGGTTCTTCTATATATGGCACAGCCGAGTATCTTCCTGTCACCTATAGTGAGATCGGAGATTCCCTTGCGCTGCACGTCCTTTACGCCGGAGCTAAGTAAAACGCTGCTAATGAATACCAGATTGTTAGCAAAGAAATCTGCTGAAGCGGGAAGGCTGTATGCCACAAGGACTTTAGAGAACACTACGCAATTAGGTGACAAGAATACTGCTTCGCCTCCGCTTTGCCGCTTGAATACCTTTATCCCATCCTGCTGGCAGTTAATGAGGTTCGCATTTTGTTCCAGTTTATTACTGGCACCCAAGGATACATAGCAGGCATCGGGCACAAATGCGGAGGTATAACTGACAGGCTTAGCAGTGTGGATTAATCCCGCAGCCTCAGCCAGACCATGTTCTATAGTATGAGCATCCTGTAGGGGATAGGGGATGATCATTAGCTGCTGATCAGCGCGGAGAACATGTTATCGGGATCTACCTGCTTCAGAATGATATTGATAGCGGAAGTAAGCGGAACGCAAATCAGCAAGCCAACGAAACCCCACACCCATCCCCAAAAGACCAGAGAGACAAGAACAACGATGGGGGAAAGATCAAGCCTGTTACCCTGAAACTTGGGCTCCAGGATGTTGCCGAACACCATCTGCGTAGCAATAATCAGTAAACTAAACAAGCCCAGTTGGTAGCAAAACCCATATTGCAGATAGAGGATGATGATGGGTAGCGCAGACGCGATGATTGATCCGATATTGGGGATGAAATTAAGGGCAAAAAGCAAGATGCCACATACCAATACAAAATCTACTCCATAGATTAACATCAAACCCATGCCGATAAGTGCGGTTGCGAGACTTATGAGGGCTTTAACGGTGAGATAGTTTTGAAGCTGTTTTTGCATAATATTCAGGCTGCTGAAGGTTTTATCCCTGCTCTCGTGACTCATGGCTTTTCTAAAACGAGGTTCAAATCTATCCGATTCAAATAGCATAAAGACCATGAATATCAGGATTAGGAATAGATTCCACATCACTCCCATCAAAGAATTCATGATGTTTTTAATGGTATTGGTAATGGAGAATGACGAACCGGATAGCAGGGTTTTCATATCGAACAGGGGGAAGTTCCTGGATGCTAAATCCATCCGGGCGGATAAATCTTCCAGCATGGCTGTTCCTTCTATGATAACAGCCTGATACCTTGCCTGATACTTAGGTAAACCGGAAACGATGCTATTAGAAGCGGCATATAATATCATGATGATTATGCTGAACGCGATTGCGATAATCACGAGATTAATGATAATAATCAGCACTAATGGTACATGCCGCTTTTTCAGATAGGAGGTTAATGGTGCAAAAACAAACGTGAGGAAAATGGCAAAGATCAGCGGAATGAAGATATCCTTAAGCGTTTTAAGAATAACCACAATTATCGGCAAGGCGATGATCGTAAGCAGTATCCTAATCCACTTTAGCTCTGTGTTTGTTTCACCCATGGGAAACCTCTTTTGCTAAACTTCTTTCTCTTCTTCTTCGCTTGGTACTTTGGGCTCAGGATTCTCGTCCCGGTCATCCTCCGGTTCAGGTAAATAGTCTTCGGGGATAACGGCCATGGGATCGGTAAAATCCTCTACTGTAAATATAGGCTCTTGGGTGAACAGGTTCCTACAAGTTTCACAATGCGCAGAAACTTGACTATACATAAACAACTACTTTCCCGCTTAAATGCCCAGAATGCCTTGTTGTCCCGTCTACAATTACTTTACCATTTCTTGGATCAGTTTTAAAATGGGCTTCTCCACATGAATTTGTCAACTCCTCAAGCCAAGTACTACCTAATGATAAGAATACTTTTTTGCTTCCAATCGGGTTACCGCTTGATTTGCTATGTACACAGATTGTAATCATAGTTTCCTCCCCACGCTGGTTGATTATTCTGCCTTTTATTAGCCATGTGGATAACTATCTCTTATTAAGGTGTGAATGGAATAAGAGACAATGGCTCCTTTGTTTAACTTCACTATCTGCTGCGATTTGCATATTCACGTAAAACATACATTTATTGCAATGACATAAATTTATGGGAATCCATCCAAACACTTACTCGTTTCTGGATATGATCTACTTCAGAAACAGACAGACTCAGAGCGATATACTGACTAAATACACCTGCTGGTTCGTTTCCATTTTTAGTTGCAATCAAGTACCAAAAATATGCCTCATTTAAATCATAAACTGGTTTTGATTTATCACTAAGCAACATTCCAAGTGCAACCTGTGCAGAAACAGAATTCTGCTCTGCAGCTGATAGATACCATTTTTTTGCTTCGTAAAAGTTCTCGTCGAAACTTTTGCCAAATTCATAGCAATATCCTAGGTGATCTTGAGCTTTGGCATATCCTTGGTCTGCTGAAAGTTGCCACCACACAAACGCCTCTCTTTCATTTTCATCAATGCCTTTCCCATTGTAATAGCAGTACCCGAGATTGTATTGTGCTACAGCAGATCCGCTTTTAGCATCAAACAGCATACTCTCGCTATAAACTAGATCACCGTCTAATATCTCTTTTTCGTTACGATCTGTATCAACTTCTTT
>CAYSGM010000028.1:0-2272 GCA_964430595.1 uncultured Candidatus Cloacimonas sp. | reverse complement strand
GTCTCCACGTCCGATCCGAACGCGTTCGCGATGGTCAGCGAGACCGTGTAGGTGATGTGCCAGCATGGGCTCAGGTTGCCTTTTTATACCAACAAATAGGGAAGTAACTGCTGCGGCAAGAAATGCAAAATCTGCTAACCAAAACCCGTATAGGGGGCTGATTCGAATAATTTTGGTAAGGTCAAAAGCTGAACCCATTCCTGAATCAGCTTTTGTGAGCAGGGCAGGCATGCCGTTTTTAAGAAGATGTAAGCATAATACACCACCGATGCTTAACAGAATCGGAATAAAGTATAACTTGCGAGGCAGGAATAGAGAGGCAAATAGGGCTATTGCGGCGATTGCGATAGCAAGAATAGCCATGGGATGAGGGCTTATTTTCTGAGGTTTCTGTTCACTTTTAGGATCGCCACCCATACCGGCAAAGATGTTGTCCATCTGGAGTTTAGATTCTCCTCCAATTACAAGTTGAGACCCATTGATGGTAAGCAATTCCGTTTTTTCGCAACTCACCATAAAAAAGGGCATAAAAAAGGCTATAATTACAACTGCATATAAAACTGCGGATATCTTCATGTATCCTCCTATTCTTTGATACATACATTTCCTTAGCTTGCAATGATGTCAAGATAAATCAGTTCAGGCAGATTTCTATTGACAGCGGAGGATATGCGATTATCATGGTAATACAAGTTCTTTTATCCGTATATAGGGGGTGAAATGGTTTCGACAGGGAACCAGGGTGTGAGTGGTGCATGTCGGAGATGCTTTTCTGCTCCGTTAACAAGAAAGCAAACAAAATTAATTGCAAATAACAATTACTCCTTAGCAGCATAAGCTGCTTTCGTTCAACCTCTCCGTGCCGTCGGGAGGGGATTGGGCGTCGAAACAGTACGGCCGCTGCGGAAAGGACTGCCAATAGTTTCCGCCTAAGACCATTGGCTGGGCTGAGGGGGTCTGATTGTCTTTTACCCCAAAGGCTGAGACTTAAACGACAACTAAACATGTAGATTTGCTTGCAATCGGTTTTTTGGACGCGGGTTCGATCCCCGCCACCTCCACCAGTTTTGGTTAGCGGGTTAATGGTTAACAGGTTAAACCTGTAGCTTATTGTGGATCTTTGTTTATGGGAGGTAGGTATGATGCATACGGATTTGGAAGTTTATAAGGCGAGTATGCTGTTGGTGAAACATGTTTATGAGCTTGCGAAGGATTTCCCACATGACGAGCTTTGGGGGCTTACATCACAAATGAAGCGCGCGACTACTTCCATCCCTACCAATATTGCCGAAGGCGCAGGTAGAAAATCTAAGAAAGAACTGCTCTACTTTCTAAATGTCTCTTTAGGCTCTCTATCAGAACTGCAAACCCAACTGGATATTGCAGATATGCTTGGTTTTATTAAGGATAAACAGAAACTTGAAGCAACAGTTAACATCTCTCAGTCCGTAAAACGACAACTGCTTTCCCTGATAAAAGCCAATGACAAACCAGACTCGGCTGTCTAACCAGTTAACCTACTAACCATTAACCAAAGAAAACCCTTTACAAATTCCCCCTCTCATAAATCATGACCACATAAAATCATCTGGAGGATGAAATGCCGTTAACACCTGAGGCTAAAACAGCTATCATGGTAGAGTTTAAACTCCATGAATCAGACACTGGCTCGCCGGAAGTGCAAGTTGCAATGCTCACCCGTAGAATTAAAGACATTACCGAGCATTTGAAAGTGCACGCGAAAGACTTTTCCACCCGGCGCGGTCTGTTGAAACTGATCGGGCAACGCAGACGCCTTCTTGATTATCTTAAACGTAAGGACATCAGTCGTTACCGTAACATAATCAAGGCGCTTGGTATCAGAAAGTAAACTCGCCAAGATATTATGACTAACAAGGATAAGTGGATCATTAGAATTGGTGATCCACTTTCCTTATTTTAACCAGAAAGAACCCCTCTCCGGGAGTAATTAGCAATAAGCTAAGCGGTTGCCAAACCATTCAGCCTATTGCTTCTTCTTCCGCTGAGAATACAAACAAAGGAGAAGTTATGCATAACTTCAATATTACCCGCCGCGAAATGGAATTTTGCGGTCGCCCCCTGATCGTTGAGACAGGCAAAATGGCGAAACAAGCTAACGGCAGCGTGTATATCCAGCTTGGCGAAACAGCCGTACTGGTAACCGCCACAATGTCCAAGGACGCATCGCTGGAACAGGATTTCTTTCCCTTAACCGTGGATTATATCGAGAAGATGTATGCCGCAGGTAAAA
>CAYSGM010000027.1:0-27340 GCA_964430595.1 uncultured Candidatus Cloacimonas sp. | reverse complement strand
AAATCCAGTTTCAACCTTTTTGCAAATGTAGTATCACCCTATTTGCAAATTGGCAGTTCGGTAGTTTTCTCTTAGTTATCAATAGAGTCTGGTTTTGTAGGTAGGGACCAGACATTAGTTGCTAGTCATCTGGATCGATCAACTCAGTTACTATAGTTCTGATGTCTAAATAATGCGGCGGATTGAATTTCAGTGTCTCAGGCCGGTCTGTTTCTATAGCTATCTCTTCAATCTCACTGGATTGGATCTGTTTGACCATAGTGTGAATCTTGCTGCTATCTAGTTTTATGTATTCCTTGTATTTAGCCGAACAAATTGGACACAGAGCTAAATACAAAGATTCGCTCTCTTTGGTAATCAATTCTTTGGTGAATAACTCCACTGCTTCGAAGTAGTACTCACCGTTCCTTTTCTTGAAGGGCATGATTTTTTTGCATAATTGGCAGACCATTTCGTTATTGGAGTTCGTATAGAAATTCTTTAGATATGTTTCCTTGTTAACCGATCTTCCTGAAGTCCTAACACTACGTTCTTTTTTCTCAAACGTCTTTTCAGGTGCTTCATGAATATCGCTTGATACAACTCTTTCACGTCTTTCTGGATCTGGGATACTGAACATAGGGAATTCAGGATCTGTAAACTCGTTAATATCTAACTGATTCTTGGATGATATTCTGTTAGCTTTATCGATTATCTTTTTGATTCCTGCTAAGATATCCGGGACCAGATCCGGATTATTCTTTAACTCTCTTAAGATTTCTGCAGGAAGCCCGATTTCACGAGCAAATATATCAAAGGGATCATCCTCAGGTATCTCCATACCGAGAACTTCTGCTAATCTTCTATCCCTCGAAAAACCTTCTGGGAGTTCAGCTAATGACAATTCTTTAATGTTGTGAAAATGCCCTTGAGTGTTTGGTAGCCAAGGACCCAATTCAATCGAGTTGCCGATCTTTGATTTGACTTCAATCCGGAAAGGGTTTCTATAAGACTGTAAAGTGGAATGCTCAATGTTCCCAGAAATCAAATGTCTGTTGGGTATTAGTATTTCATTCCATATGAACTTCGCTCTTATGATGTTATGGTCTGATATCGTTGCTTGTATTGCATAATCAAGTCCGTCGACACTGGCCATGGGATCGAATCCATCCAATCCTCTTATGTGATTCCCGCGATTATCCGAAATAGCAACATTCCCATCATCATCCTCTTCCCTGCATGTAACTTGAATGCAATCTTTAGCTCCCATTTCAATCAAAGTAGCTTTCATATCCAGAAGTTCTGAGCATACGTAATAATGATCGTCACTCCCGGCAAGAAACAGAGATATTTTGTCGTTTAGCACATAACAAACATTATGTCCAGATAGAACATATTTGTTTTCATCTGAGAAACTATGGGCAGGCAACCATAAGAGATGTTCAAGTTTTTTCTTTATCAGTAACTTTTTTTCATTATTTGAGATCTCCCACGCGTGGATTATCTGGCGAGCTGTGTCTATTTGATAAGAAAGGTCAGCATGTGCCATCACTTCATTTTCGTATTTTGGTAATATGTATTCAATTAGAAACTCAGTATCGCTTGGCTCTGTGAATCCAAGAAGTACGAAAAAAGACTTGGCTTCTGGATCATCCAAGATATTGCTCTTCACGCTAGGAAATTCTGCCTGATTTGAGTTAGACAAATATGCTGATGGTTCTTGACATGTGTACGATTTGAAAGGTTTGACTTGAGTTCCGTTTTGTAATCGTACTATAGGTTTATTAAAAAAAGGGATTTTGTTTTCAATATCCCATTTTGGTTTAGCCTTCTGACTGTTTAAATTTGTAAACCACTGCCGTTGAGTAAGTATTAGCTTATATAGTTTGACAATCCAATCGTCGTCACGATTGGTAAGAAACGATTTGTTCAGTTTTGATATTAGATCTTCAGGTCTCCACTCTTCTATATCAAGATTATCTTTCAGGTATTTATAGAAAAGAGTCTTAGTCTGCTCGGTTATTGCCCCGCTTAACCAATAACGGGTTTGATTATCTGTTAGCTCAAGCAGCAAGTTACTATCAAGCAATTGCCTCAATTCTGCACTCCTAGCTATTGCGAGTTTCTTAGAGCAGCAATAAACGGGTGATCCCTTAGGCTCTAGAGCGCTAGTTAAAATAAGATCTTCTTCGGAGAGTGCTGTAATCAGCTTTTCATAAAATGGCCTAAACATAGACCCTCTGGGAAAGTCAAATTCTTCAATTGGGAGCAAGTCGTATATGTTTTCGTCCAGATAAGTATTATCACGAAGCCATAAAAGAGAATCTATCATTAAACATGCCGTAGTTTCTATGAGAAGCCTATTGAAGTCATCCTTTAATGGGATATTGTCTCTAGCTGGAGTTGTTCTATAGGGTCCCTGTATAATGAACCCTAAATTGGTCTTTTTCTCAGTTGGGAAGAAAACTACTAGGTCAGTATCCCAAGACTTTGCCACGTTGCTTTTCTTTGATAACTCATAAGCAATCTCCACTGAAAGGCCTTTTACTCGATGATCGACTGGTTTGGAAAAAAGAAGGTACCTATCTCTATGAGTATTCATGTTATTCAAAACGATCTCACTTATGCCGTGCGAGTGACTAGCAGCAGTTCTTTTTGAAAGAATCATGATTTCGTTACCATTGGCTGTTACATAAATTTTTTTTATATGCTTCAAAAACAGTATCGTGTGAGTGGGCATATTCTTCAGAGACTCTTGCAATTCATCAAAGGCCATAGGGGCATCAACATCCTCTCGGTCAAAAGGAAAGATGAACAGTGTGTCATGACCTTTGGCAGGAATCTTTTCTTCACATTCATAAGGCCTTACGTAATGCTCTATCCTGAAGTGATCTTTTCCAGAATGAACTTCAGGGTTGTTGGTGATTGCATAGACAGATTTGAAACCAATGCCAAATTTTCCAATCAGAGTGAGATCCTCGGTTTTAGTGCCTTCTCCAACTCCGCAAATACCTCTGACGTCGGCTTCGTTAAATAACCTGCCATTGTGCTCAAACTCGAGCCTACCAGAATGTAATGAGAACTTGACTGAAGTAGCTTTCACGTCTTCAGCATTTTGAAGTAACTCATAGATAAAATGAGTTCGATCAGGATACAGCCTTCCCAGGAAAGCCAAATGCCTGGTTCCTTCTCCATATTCTTTGATATTTTCAGTTCTGATCTTTTCAAAATCAATTGCCATGCCTATTCTCCTTTATTGTTATAACTCCACGCATCACTGCACTGGAAATGATGTCAGCCTTTTCAGAAGCAATTTCAAGAGCTTGAATATGTCTGTTAAAATCGGCTTCAGCGTTTATCAACGAAGCCTGATGCATTCGAAGTATCTTCTCTTCCGATACCTTTTCGATCTGATCTTTGATATGGGCAATCCTGGCTTTATGGGTGGTTCTAAGGCTTTCCTTTCGGAACCCAACCAGTT
This sequence comes from uncultured Candidatus Cloacimonas sp., assembly GCA_964430595.1. Classification (GTDB taxonomy): domain Bacteria; phylum Cloacimonadota; class Cloacimonadia; order Cloacimonadales; family Cloacimonadaceae; genus Cloacimonas. The sequence goes on along the minus strand of CAYSGM010000027.1, from coordinate 23,880 downwards.
CAGCGATCCGGCCTTTATGTTCAGATTTGGCCTTAGTCCACAGCTCATAATGCTGTTTATCCAGATATTCCCAATGCTCTTGTTTAACAACGTCATCAAAGTGCAGATTCTTGGCTTTTTCCAACAGCTGAACGAGCCTGCTTCCTACATCGCTGGAAGAGCATACTGTTTGTAATCTCAAGTCGTTCTTCAACCCATGCATAATCCATTGATAAATTGCAAAATCATAGGTTCCTGGTAGAACATCATCCGAATTGGTTTCGATAATGACGTAGGAACCCTCCTTATTTCTGATATGCTCTGCTGCTTGCTTTACCAAAGGGTGAACTGGATTCAGCAACACCACCTGAGAGTCTTGCATAGCGTAATCAGTCTCGAAAGTTACATTCAGGTTTGGAGTACCGCCTTTCAGATACAGCTCCCATTTTCTGCTAACCTCAGATTTGGGGATCAATAATGACTGGTAATCCTTGAGAAGCTTAATCCTCGCCTCTTGTGCAAGTCTGAGGTTTTTCGCCTCTTTGTCTCCCTGCAGGTACTCCTGGTCTTTTTCCAGCCTGCTCTTCAAATAGTACTGAATCATGTGTTCCAGCATCCTGGGCTTAAGCCAAAAGCTAGTGGCGATTTCGATATCCTTTTCAATCTGTTGATTGGGGATTTCAACCCCGAAAAGCTCATATTGCCTTTGTTCAAGTTTAGCTTCTTCCTGGAGTTTTCTGATCTGATTATCTGCCAGTTGTTGTAGCAACTGCTTTTTTTGTTCGGGCGTAAGGTCCATGTTCTCAGCGATATCTTTAATCTGTTTGGTAATCTCTCCCAAGATCGATTCAGAATCCCCCAGGGAGTTTTCAAAGATTCCGATTCTCAGAAGGCAACGTTTATAGATTTCTGCGTCAATCGTCCCTGGTGTGACCATATTGAAGATGAACACTTTAGGACTTTTTTGCCCTCTACGGTCTATCCTTCCTATCCGCTGTTCAATGCGCATGGGATTCCACGGAAGGTCGTAATTGATCATTGTATCGCAAAATTGGTAGTCAAGCCCTTCACAACCAACTTCTGAAAAAAGCATTACATCTAGGCAGTCGGGGTCTTCCCTGGGTAATTCAAATCTTTTCCTTAGCGCCATTCTTTCTTCATCGCCAACACCGCCATGGATCAAACCCACCCTAAAAGCTTTTGCTATCAAGTGATTATGTAAGTAGCTCAGAGTATGTTTGAAGCTGCTAAAGACCATGACTTTATTGTTCTCTAGCTTCTGTTTGCTGCTGATGATCTTTTCAAGGGCTGCAAGCTTGGGGTCTTCATCTCCCAGTGAGCCACAGATATCGACCATAGCCTGAATCTGGTCATTGATAGCGTTCAAGATCTGCTCGTTTGGAATATCTTGATCCATCTGCTCCCATTCGAGTTCGTCCAGGTGTCTGCTGAGAATGTCCTTCAGAAAGGGAACCAAACCAAATATACAGCTTGCCGCCTGCCGTTTGATCGTAGACATCATGAAATTGATCGAGGTCTGGCCGTGGATTGCAGATAGAATTTGGCTTTGAATCTCTATCAGTGTATCATGCACAAGCGCTTGTTCTGGAGTGAAATCCACTTCAACAGTTTCCGGAGTCCTGGTCGTTATTGACTCTATGTCTCGCCTTCGGGTTCTGTTGATCATTGTGTTAAAAGAATGCAGATCTTCTATCTCGGAGATCATCTGAACCCTTCTTTCCTGATTTACGGCTCCTTTCTCCAAATCCTCCAGCAAACGATTGCAGGTTGGATTATCTTTCAACACGGAAGCTCCCCAAGGGGTTCTAGTAGCCTCCCTAAGGGATTCAGCAGCACTTGCCTGCCACTCTTCTACTGCCAATCGAACGCATCTGGCTGCTGCATTGATATAACGATTCGGTTCTGACATATGCTCGAAGTTCTTCTCGTTTATTATCAGATCTGGCCTCAAAAGGTTCAAGAGCACATAAAGATCTTTATTGCCCAGTTGGATCGGGGTGGCAGTCAGACAAAGCACAGCTTCAGCATTGTCGCAGAAGAATTTGACCGCCTTGTAGTTGGCGGTTTTCTCGTTTCGGATATGGTGTGCCTCATCCACAATCACCAAATCGAATTTTGGCGGGGGATCAAGGTCCAATAGGCCTGTTCTTTTGCGTCTTTGATTTTTAACTCCATAAATCAAGTCATCATCAAACAGTGAATAGGGGACGATGGTTTTCTTATGCCTTTCCAGCCATACACCTTCCTTGTTGTATTCATCAAGGCATAAGCGAAGTTCGCCGCTGTTCATTTGGGTGAAACTCTCGTCAAATCTCTTCAATTCAGTCTGCCACTTCTTTTCAACTATCAAGGGCTTGGGACATATTATCAATACTGACTGGACATCTCTTCTGGCCTGCAATTCGCGGAGTATCAGGCAGGCCTCGATTGTCTTTCCGACGCCTACGCTGTCAGCTATAAGCAACCTGGGCCTGTCGGACCTGATGAACTTTAGAACCGGCCGGAACTGGTAAGGTATAAAGTCGATCCTGGCAGAGTTCAGCGAGTAGAGTGTGGATAGATTCGGATGCCTAATTTGTAATGATGTGATGGCAGCATGAAATTCCTCGATGGATATTTGTAATGCCTGAGACTGCACTACCAGCTCAAGCTGGGATTCGTAGTAGCTCTGCAACCCACCTTTCCCGAAAACTGACATTCTGTTTTCCGGATCACCAGGCTGTATGGAAACGACTGCCCCCTCCATATCAGGATCTGATTTTAGGCGTACGATCTTGCCCACAGCAAATTCATAAGTAGAATCTGTTCCCCTGGCCTCTTCCTCTGTTTTCCTGGCAGCATCTCCACTTTGCCTTAGCTGTTGCTTCTTTTTCATGATTTCGTCTATCAGCGATTGATTGGATTTAACCATAACCAGAAAGCGCTGCAACGTGTCTAGGTCTCGGTAGATATCGTCTTCGCTAATGGACTCGCTGCTTTTATGAGCCCAACGATTTCGGATTGTCTGCATCTCTTTGAGGTAGTGCCTGTGCTCAGAATCATACTCAAGCCGAGAAGACAGTGGATACCAGTTTTGATCCAGTATCCTCAAAAGAGATGCCAGATCCAAACTGGTTAAGGACTTAGCGCTTGCTTGCATTCGTTCCCGTTGTTTGGGATTGAGAGAAGGGAGAACCAAATCTTCCCACCAGTTATCGTTGATTTCGGGCAGCACCTGGAGCAGATAACCACAGGTGGCTTCAGTAGTTTGTTCTAGTATGTCATGCATCTGTAATACCTCCAAAACTAGCTATTCCATACATCCTGTCGGGTGTGAATTACAAAAGATATCATCTTGGGTCTTCATGGATAAGAAAAGTGTTTCTCGCGTGACTTTAGCCACATCAATACGGATGCTGCAACCACAGATAGGTCGGATTTATTATCTTTTATTGCACATTCCCATAGTATTGCCACTCTCCACCCTAGATTTTGCAGAGCTATTACGTTATCTGCATCCCTTTTAACATTCTGTTCGAACTTTCTAGTCCAATACTCAACATTTGTTTTAGGTGCTGTGGTAGCCTTGCATCCGTGTCTATGCCAAAAACAGCCATGGACAAACAGCACTGCTCGGTACTGAGGAAACACAATGTCTGGAGAGCCAGGCAGTTCCTTCACATGAAGTCTATATCTCAATCCCTTCTTATGGAGAGCAATACGAATCATCATTTCCGGACCTGTATTTTCCGGATTTACTGCAGACATGATCCGAGATCTGATCTCAGTACTATCTTTATCCAAGTTAGTGGTGTCCTTCGGTGGCGACAATGATGGCATGTAGGGTTTTTGCATATTCTATCCGCATGAAGAAGTCATTAAGAAACAAAAAAACATAATGAATCACCATTTTCAATGCACTTTTGTAATCACTTTAGTCTGTATCAATGCATCCAAATGTCTTTCCAAACCAAATGGAAGGTCGCCTTGCCTTATTAGTAATCCAAGCTCCATATTGTTCTCCATAGCAGCTGAGGTTAGGTTTGCGCTTGTTATGAATGCCACCTTACCGTCTGCTACAGCACATTTGGCATGAACGGCTCCTGGTAATTGTCCACTATGTGTCTTGCTATCAGAATCCCAAACGTAGATAGATATCGAAGGTAGGGCTTTCATAATAGTCCCAACGGAGTCGTGTGACACACGTCCGCCATGATTTTCCGACGATTCAAGCAAAATGTCAATTTGTACATTACGGTCTACAGCATCCTGAAGAGCCTGCATAATAGAGCTAACAGAATAAGCTACAAAGCTGACCAAAAAAAGTCTTCTCCTGGCGAATCCAATCAATTCACAGAGCACCTGTTCAGTATGCCTAACAGGCACCAATCCTGTATCGGGGCCTGACCACACCAATTCAATCCTACCGTTTTTTTCAGTAATTTTTGCGGCTGCTGCTGCGCCTCGTAAGGCAGATGCTACTTCTTTGGGTGATACTTCTTTATGCTTACTCCATGTGAGCCTTAAGCGATCAAGAATATCCGTGCTCAAATTGGGTCCGAAGCTGGACATAACCAACGCAATATCATCATTAGATTCAATCTCTTCGAGTTTTGATGCAACTGCTGAGATTCGGTCCGGATGCAGTTCAATTCCAAGTTCAGCAATTATCTGCAGTAGTTCATTCACTTAGGACTCGCTTTGTTGAAAGAATGCAGCATCTTTTGACTCCATAGTTTTAACCAGAAGTGCTCTATCAAGATATCTATTACCTCTTTCGCATGATGTTTCTGAGACAAAAGAACAGGCATGGCACGCAGCAGCATGCAATGAGCGGTCATTGCTAGGATTGTGTTCCGAACATAGTGGATCGGATGAGCAAATCGTAGCACGTTCTAAGGCCTGTCGCATCAAGCGTCCGAGATTTTCAGGTTTACCAAGCTCAACTAGTCCGCCTAGGGTACCATCTGAATCAGCGGCAGCCGTGTAAATTAAAATCCCTGCCATGGGAGAGCTTCCCTCGGTATCTGCATAGATTCTTTCCCTAATGCTGGCTGCGTTGTACCCACATTCAAGAGCAAGTTCTCGAATCAATAAGTGAGCGAAAGTATGCAGCATTACATACCTTATACCGGGATAACCTTCCTCTGGGTCTAATCTGCGTGCATTGCGCCAACCTTTGTGCCCCATCACCAGGTTATGATTTCTGCTCCTTACGCTTGAACGCTTTTCCCATGTCTTTATAGCTTCTTCATCAAATCTGACGAAGATCCCTTCGCCATGGACTTCGTTAGCTGGCACCCATTCTGGCCTGTTTCGACAAATGCTCGCCATAGGAGCACGATCATCAGCTTCAGTTGTATCGTCTGGGGCTTCAACCCGTGTGAACCCAATCAATGCGTTAACCTCTCGAAGCCTCTCAAGGAGTAACACCTCGGATATAAACTCCCGGAACTCATAAGGGGCTTCCACTTGAACGCTCATGAAATGAGGCCAATCCGTTGGAGGATTACCGGATGTGAGAACATCCCACTCTGGACCCTTGATGTCGCTATCTGAAACCATTTGCGTGTCTGAAGTTCCATCTCTGCGTTCCTGAACCGCTTTCCATACATCATTGTGATCCCACTTATCTATTCCGGGTAGACTGCCGCTTTTCACTAGTGTTTTTATGATCAACTTGATTTCCGCTGCAGATTCAGCGTCTCGGAAATACTCCCATCCGTCTAGTACGATTTGCCCTAGTTGGTTTCTTTCCAAGGGTATGGCAAGAACCGACAAGGATACTGGAAACCATCCATTGGTAGATCCCAACAGAATAGTTCTGGGCTCTTCAGTACAACCTTCATACTTGTTTACATGAGGATGTCTACCTCGGCACGCAGGGAGGTTTCTCTTGGCATCGCTTCCAAAAGCGTGAGCCATAGATCTTGCGGCTCCACAATTATCGCACTTAACCCATAGATTGTCAGTTTGGAGTGACGCTCCTTGCTCAAAGAACCGTAGCGTTCCCTTACAGTCTGAAGCTCCCCTATGTACAAACCAATGCCAAGGGAAGTCGTCCAGGTGGCCGTTTCTGCAAGCGAGCAAGAAACGAGCGGGAACAGCTGGAGAACCCTTACGAGAAGTGCTGGCTTTTTCGCAATTGACATGGATGAAGTGGCTGGATTCAGGTCTAAAGGGATTGGCTTTCAACTCAAATAAACCAGAATCATATTCAGCCAGCAACCCACACTTTACACATCTCAACCACCTTGGGAAAGGACGCACAGGGACCCCGATTCTTCCCTCTAGAGATAATGGGTCTACAGCATCATCCTTGATGAATGGCGGCATTCGAAGCCTCTCCACTTGGGGACCAAGAACCTTCCGGACAGCAGCCAACAAACGAGCTTCTTCTATGGGTAAACAACTATCAGTGTCCCACTTCTCCAAGCCCATGGTTATCACCGATAGATTTGGCAAGTCTATCAGGGCACCGGGTCCATAAGTCCAGAGTAACTGACTTGGCCGCACCTGACCAACCACATAGGTACTCATGATTCACCCCCATCCTCTTTTTCTACATAAGACTTCCAAGACGGAGGTTCAGAGTTATAAATTGCATCATCCATTACCAATTGAACACCAGGCTCAACTTCCCGCATAGACATCGGCACAGTTAAGCTATCCCATCCTGATGATCCTGGTTTCTTCAACAATGCAGCCAGATCGCCTTGCCCTCTTTTGGCTTCATAACCAAGTCTTCGACCAGGCTTGTTCGATTCTTTCACCCACTTGTCTACCCTGTCTTGAGCCATCTTTTCTATAGTCAACTTAGCATTTTTGTCTTTTACTTTCCAAGCACGATCCGAGAATACCACCAATCCTAATTTAGCCTCATCTTGGCCTGAATTTACTAGGTTTTGAGCTCCGGCGTTGTGATTCAGAGAATCGTATGTTAGGCGGAGATAACTCGTCATCGCTCCAGTTAACCCCCTATCCATAGCCCTCGCAGCGAAGGGAGTCACTGATTGTGCTTCCACATGTTTGTAGAAAGTCGCATGATAGTGCTCGAATGTCTCATAATGAGAGAGATCACGAGGTCTTGACCAAGTAAGCACAGTGCATATCACACCAGGGAAGAAGCGACCGACTCGACTGGTTGCTTGAATATATTCTGCGGTAGTCTTTGGTTGACCATTTACGACCATCAGCCCAATTCTGCTGATATCTATACCTACAGATAACATATTAGTCGCTAAGACGATATCTATCGCTCTCGTCTCTCCCTGCTTCCATTCCGCCTTGAATTTGACCTCCAACAGATCCAGCTTTTTAGGGATATCTCTGTTAGATACCCTTGAGGTAAGTTCTTCAACATTTCTTACTGATCTCTGGCTCAGTCCTGGGCGTTTGATGTCACTCATCTGAACTCTATAAGAACGAGTTTGCACATCGTCTTCAGCTAACCGACGCATACCCCCAAGTTCCCTCAAAGAATTGAAATAGCCAACTAGAGTCATGTATGGATCAGCTGCATCACCAAAATGTGAGTACAATGATTGGGCGGCAGTCAACAATGCGACATAGACTCTGATAAGAACCGCAGGGCGCGAACTGCCCGGAGAGCAAATGCCCATGTACAAACGTCCTGGTTTATCTTCAATATGGCGCTGTACCGAGAAGAAATTGTCGGTAACATCGAGGCCATGAGGAGGAAACACTGAAACTCTACGCATGAACACGTTATTAACCTGTTCTCCAGCCTTTCTGACTGTCGCGGTCGAAGCGATAATCTTCGGTCGGATGATTTTGTCGTCGACTTTCCATGATGCAAGTTCGTCGACAGCTGTTTCATAGAGCCCCACCATCGTTCCCAAAGGGCCGCTAATCAGGTGAAATTCGTCTTGTATGATGAGATCAGGTGGTCGTAGCGGAGTAATATTCTTTACGTTAGTTGCTTCCAGATCGCCCTTTCTTTGGTGATTACCTGTGCATTCACTATCAGGCCAAAGCAAGCCATGGCGAGGACACTCTTGACTTGCCCTGCCAAAAAGAGTTCTAGTCTGTCCGCGCCAAGCCATCATTGCAAATTTATCTACAGTCGCGATTAGCATCGTGGGGGGGTGATGGTATATCTCATCGTCAACAACCAAGACAGGAAGACCATTGCCATCTGATTTGGCCTTGCTAAAGTCACAGTGGCTGTACTTATCGCCACAATAAATATGGGTACGACCAATTGCCTTGTCGACCTTGATATCTCTCCCGGGCTTGATCTCGCATCCGCACCAGGGGCAGAATGTCAGTTGTGCAGGAGATGTTGCGCTCCCAAAATAGTGGCTACTATCTCTCTCTTTCTCTATAGCTTCATGGCTATCATCTGTTGTGTTGGGGGTAACTCTTTGACCAACCCAGAGCCCTATTGTAAATGGCTCTGATCCCCAAATCTCGGGATTGGCTTTGCGTTGTGTTTCCATAGCACAGATCAGAGTCGTGGCGCGTTGAAACTGCTGTAAGGTCAATAGTCGCAGCGTATAGCGCATAATTACCGTCAATCCTCGGCTTCCATCCAACCCACCAATTGTCCCTTGCAACCGACGAATACCCATAGCAAAAGCCGCCACTCCAAGATAAGCTTCCGTTTTTCCACCTCCAGTGGGGAACCACAACAGGTCCGCATAAGCATCGAGGGGCTGGGTTCGATCAGAATGGGTTGGATCTGTCAATGCAGGTACTGAGAGGAGTATGAAGGCTAGCTGAAATGGTCGCCAAGATCTATTTTTGGGTATGTTAAGATCATTCAGTTCGACAGTTTCAATCCTCCTTTTCTGCAAAGCATAAATGCTGTGAATTCGTTGCGAAGCCATAGCCAGGTTAGAAAACCGAAATGCAAGGAGAGCGCTGTCATCCTTCGCGAGAACTTCGATGCCTTCCCTGAGCCTATTCAGGATCAGAGCGCATCTGTCCATACTGACTTTCGCAGCATTTTCATATCTAGCGAGATCTGTCCCGATAGTTTTGCTGTTCTCTTCGATCCAAGAAGCATAATCTTCCGTCAGTACGCTCAAAGCAGAGATCAATTCCTGTTTACGTTCTGGAATTGACAGGTCCGCTAAATTCTGCATATCAAGAAACCCGCTTTCTATCATCTTCTTCATAGCCGGACGGTCTCCAGGCGCATTGCCTGGTGCCTCCGTTTCTGGGATCTCTTGTTTTGGAAGAAAAATCGTTCGAATTTCCGTTGCATGATTCACGCTGTTTTCTGAGATTGTGGCATGAACAGATACACCGTGTCCTACAGCAAATTCACCCCTCTCCCTGTAAATCATTTCCAAGGCATCATGCTCTTCGTCGAAGTCACGGTTACCGAGCAATGGTCGGCGATGGAAAATAGCCTGTCCTTCTAGGTCTTTGACAATCATTTCCGGTTGAAAGATCCAAGCTTCATCTTGTCTTTGACCCGGTAATTGCTGCTTGTTAACAAGAAACAGAGTTACAAGCTTGTCTCCGTTTTCAAGGATTGAACTAACCGAACCTTCTACGAAAACCTCTGGGCAATTGGAGTCGATGGTAATAGGGATTATCTTTCGGTTTTGTAGAGATACTTGTGTAGTTCCGCCTGTAGGGATACGTTTCCAGCAGCGTTTGTATTTACCATCTTCAGTTTCCTGAGACTCCCGTTGCATTTTCTCGTATCTGCCCCAATTAACACTCAGATCGATATTATCAAGATTACCTTCGACGCAGAAAGTGAAGCCCATTGAGGATGGCACTATCGATTGAGTTGTAGAAGATTCTGTTTCTTCATCAGGGTCATCGACGTCTTTTTGACCTGACGTTCCGAATGACTCTATCTCCACTGCATCGGGCTTTGTGTCCTGTGGAGCTAATTTGCCCACCAAATAGCGGTCTCTGACACTAATATCGATGACCTCTTCATGCTGTCCATCAGCGGGTCCCAACAGGTCATCAATGACTGCTAAGCGAAGCAATTCTCTGATATATGCCTGTTCTTTTGGGTTCTTTCCAGCTATTATGGGCATTGCATCATAAGTAAGGCTGCAGGCCACTTTCAGGGCTATCTCAAACGAGGGCCATTCCATTCTGGATATGCTAGAACCAGTTACTGGAATATTAATCCCAAGGTCGGTTAAAGAGACATTGCTTTCGGGCTCAACAAGACTATCAAAATAGAACGTTACATTCGCGAGTGTTTTACGAATCCTATACAAGCGAGCAAAGGCAGATATTTTGCCATTATTACTGTCAGCTAAAAGGACTCCATCGCCATCAACGACACTTTCTATAGATGTCTTAATATCTACTGCACGTGTAAACTCATGACTTCTTTCTATATCGTTTAGGTAAACAATCCAAGCATTAGACACAGGTTACTCCTTTTCTATAGCGTATATAACTGGTGTCGCAAATTTCTAAGGGCTAGCGCACAAATTATAATTTCTCTAGTACTGAACTTGTGAATGCTCTTACAGATTTGACCCATTTATTCAGTTGTGCTATTCCAATAGACTTAACTTTGTAATTCCCGCTTCCCATTGAATCAACACGATCTGCTCTATGTACTATCAAATGTCTTCTACTCATCATTTCACTTAACTCGGGGAAAACACTTTCGACTGCGCTTATTTCAACGCCTATTGATGTGAGTAATCCAGCTATTTCATTTGTATTGTTGTAGTTCGATTTATCCAAATGCTCATTTACTGCTTGTTTGATAACATCGTCAATTGATATACCTTTGAAAGCTATTAAATAGCCCAGACTTACTTTTTCTGGGCGCTTCAGGTTTGAATCTCCTGGAAATGGATATCTGTCTAGTACACTCATTTCATTTGTCTCAGGTATGATCCATCGTGCCAATGACCTTAGAAAATCCTCAAGAGACGCATGTAAAAGTACAACTGCTGCACGTAAAACGTCTGTTTCGTGAGCGCCTCGTCTTCCTTTACCTTTCTTCCTGGAATATAAGCTTATAAGATTCTCGACCCTCGCCAGATTTTCTTCGATTCGGATACTTATGTGTTCTTTCATTATGGTCTCCAAAGCCGTGTTTTATTTGGATTTCTCAACCCTCATCACCACACATGTTAAGATGTATGTATCTTGTTTTTTCCCTGTTGTCGTTATATGGATGTCCTGATTCAATAATATCGCCCACAATCGCTCCCGATTACCTGATTGAGACAAGTGTGCCAAGGTAGTCTTTATTTGTGATTCTATGTTTTTTTCTGTATCCTAGTTTATCGCAAACTGCTTCAATCATCTGGCACAATATATCTGCGTTTAAATTGTTCATCCAAATATCCCCTTCTTTTGGTTCTTCTCTATTTGTGCTCTGCCACTGAATTTCGTCATTAAGTGGGTGTTCAGGTCTAAACGGATGAATATTAAATATCTTATGGTCTATGCGTGTAATCCAAGATGCTCCTACTTCAGTTATAGCTCCCCAAGATTCTTTTGTATTCTGACTCGTTATAAAAAGGACAAAAATCCTCTGATTTGAATAGCTTTCAACGAAGAAATCACGTAGATACTCATAGACAGAACGACCTTCCGGTACACGACAGATCTCGTCATCGCAATTCGTGTAAAGAATATCTTCAGGCGCGACATTATTGTACAGCAGCATTTGATAAATGACATCAGCAAGAGACTTATCAGCATAGGTTTGACTTATCAGAATCTTCTTTTTCTGAGAATCGACAATTGCTTTCAAACCTAAATCAAAACTGCTTGAATTGAAAGAATTAGTTATAACTTCTTCTATTTCTTTCCTTGGAACAGTAACCCCAAGAGATACTAACGCATTAGTTGCATCATTGCTGGCTTTCTTGCGAAAGGCATCGACTGAGTGCTTTAATTTTGTCTCATCATCCCTTAGTGCCTGCTCTTTGAGTAGTTTCCTTTCTGCTTTATCTCGGTCTGTGTATAGCTCGCGTTTATTAAGAATTTCGTTTAGCAACTCTTTCCTGACATATTCTCTTACAGCCTCATACCGTGGGTCATCCGATTTATAGCCTTGACGGTTACTCAATGCCATATCTGGCAATTCAGTTAACTCGAATAGATCAACATGTAACTGACCAACTACATACACCTCATTTAGTTTATTTTGACCAACCATCGGAAGAATGTTAAACTCGCCCATTTTCCCATTGGCAAACAATGAAATGAAGTTATCCGGAAAGTCAGTCATCTCAGCCTTTCTTCCACGAGTTGATTTATATGTCCCTATCCAACCCTCAATTTCCAACTGATACTCATGGTCATGTCCATCGGTTGCTCTCATTTGTATTGGTATCACTTTGCCATTTTGAGATACTACCAGCTGATCCCTTTGTTCTGGATATGTATCTGGAACAAGATCGCATAACGGTGAGAACCTGTTTCCAAGTGTTATCAGTGTACTAAGTTCAGACATAACAACCTTATCAAATTCAGCAATCGTTACTTCTTCTGTACCTCGAATGATGTGGATTATAAAATCATTATCTATCAGGGGAAAGATTCTGAGCAAATTCCGTTTAATGGCACTAAGCGTTTTGTGTAATCGATACTGCGGGTTGAGCATGATTATTGCAGATCCATGTTGATCAATGTAATCAAAGGAAATACTATCTTCAGGAATGCTTTTTAGCACATTGTCATGATCTGGCCGCCTCGCTAATACAAAACCAGACTTTTCTCCGTTGGCAATGGTTAATACGTTGACGTTTTCCGAAACTGACAATGCGGCGAGCTTCCCGACGCCTTTCCTACCCATTTTCCTGCGGCTTCTGGACTTTGTAAATGATTCTTCTTCAGTTAATCTGGAAACACCTGCAACATTTAAGTATCTTTCGATGTCGCCTGCATCATAAGACATGCCATGTCCATCATCTTCAACCCTAATATCATCTTTGTTGGATATGATATATACGTTATGTGCGTCCGCATCGTAGGCATTAGCAATCAATTCAGCCAGTACATAATAGATGTTTGTGTAAAGGTTCGGTCCAAGCAATTCTAATATCCTGGGATCAATATTCAATTTGTATTCTTTCAATTCATCCTCCTGGGGCTTAGGTCAGATTACTATAGGTTGAGAACAGCTGATGGTCATTGATTTTATCATTGCTCTAGTTATCCCAATTACATCATCTCGCTTTAACAGATACGTTTTCATACAATCATTTTTCTTTGGTGATTAATACGCAACAATCTATCGACTAAAATTAATGTTAGGTCTGGTTTCATCATCCATCGGGTTCCAAACTTTGTTTCATAAAACCCATAATTCGAACCGCTATCTATCAGGAACACCAAGTCATCCCAACTATATGCTCTCATAACAGCAATATCCAAACACTTGTGCAGCTCTCTGAGTTCTGTAATCTCTGAAGTTACTATTGCTGGATCGTTCATTCTGTTGTATAGCTCAGTTAAGCCTATTTGTTCGGTAATCATAATGCTTTGTCTGTGAAGATAGTATTTTTCTCCGATGTCAGATATAGTTGTCATCTCTTCTGGGAAAGGGAATGTGGTGAATACATCAGTAATAATATATCGCATTGTTTGGCCTAAATAAGAAGTATATCTTCTTACCCATGCTTCATGTACTCCAGATTGTAAAAGGGCAAATGATGCGTAATCATCAAGGGATATAACAACATGCGGAGCAGCATAAATATATGTTGTGGGAACAAAGCCAAAAGCAAGATACTTGGTTGTGAACCCATGAAAAAGAACCCTGTCTAAATCTTTGATAGCATTATGTAGGTTTAGAGCACGTCTTCCATACTGCCACCAGTGCTCGCTGTACTGCTTATCCTTAAGCTTGACTCGTTTTGGCTTGACTTTATTGACTACTATCTCAAAGAGCTCAGTGTATGAGGAAGCTTGGCGTTGCGACCAGTCATGAAAATTGATAACCCAAACCTGAGGCGACAAAGTAGGGGAGCTAGTAAAGTCCTCCCCCCGAAGATAGGGGTATAACACATCTTTGTTTCTCTTATCTTTTTCAAGGAAGGCTATTGCCTCTTCTGGAGATAACACAAACCCTTGTCCATGAATTACTGAACCTTGATGTGAGAGTCGGTAGTTCTGTGCCAGTATGAATGGTTTTTCTGAGCTACCCCTGCTTTCTGTCAATGAAGGACTTATGCCTTGAACTGGACACCCATTTAAAAGTATCTCTCCATTCCAGTTAGTTTTTGTAATCCATATCATGCAATATGTTACACTCGCCTTACCTGGCCAGCTTCTACTTCCCAAAGCACTGTACATTTGTACGCCAAGAGAAGCCAATCTATCAAGACCAACCTCCCTTGTATCGCCTTCAGTCAAAGAGCTTGTTACTATAAAACCTAGGTTACCTTTATAATTCAGCAAAGAGATTGCACGTAAGAAAAAGAATACACACAGATCTGCAACTCCCTTAGTACCTGAGGCAATCTGTTCGACTAAATATGTCCTATACTTACTGCCCAATACTCCTGAAACTTTTTTACCACCTAAAAAGGGGGGATTACCTACGACGGCATCGAACCCTCCCTGTGAAAACACCTCAGGGAACTCAGTAGCCCAATGAAAAGGAACTCTACGTGTTTTCCCCACGGGTAGATCAACACTTAAGCTTTCGTTTGCAAGTGAGTAAACATCTGCAGTATTATCAGTATCTCCACTTAGTAACTCTCCGCAAATCACTGAAAGTGTACTCAACGAGTTCTGAAGATCACGGTTATTGTCTCCACACATCAGAGCTTTACCTATCATTGCATCTGCAATTAGTTCTATGGGTTGGAGTTTCGTTCGAGCTTCCATATCCATTTTACTCATTGCTGCGATGTCTCTAACATCACGGATTGGCATCGTTCTTAGCTTCAAACGTAAATCAATTGTATCCTGAACAGCGTCCTCAATTTTTTGCCCGAAAATGTTAATCTGATCATACTCGGTAATCGGATTCATTTTGAATTGGATCAGTTGATCAAGCCTGTGGATGCCCAACAAACTATCACCCGATCTCAAATTATGATCCAAGAACCCGAAAGGTCTATCCTTTGCTAGAGTAACCAGCCATATTGATAGCTTAGCTAATTCCACTGCCAGTGGATTGATATCGACTCCATACAGGCAGCGTTCTGCAATCAAACGACGCGCAATTATGAGTCTTTCATCCAGTTGTGACGGTAGTGGCTCTGCATCCCCCAAACACTCAAGTACATCTCCATCGACTGTCACTGCTTTGCCAGACCTTTCTTCTACTTGCCAAGCCTCAACTACTCTTTCTCCGAGGTAACGGCAAGTTTGTACTAAGAACGCTCCTGAACCCATGGCGGGATCACATATCTTCAAATCGAGGATTTCACCAGGGGGCTTTAGCTTCCAATCCTCAACGTTTTTCCCTTCGGCAGGACCATTATATACTATCGGTTCGAGTGTGGTGGAAACGATGCTTTCGGTGAGAGATTTCGGAGTATAGTGAGTTCCTGTCTCATGTCTATCAGCACCGAGGGTGACCATGAACGAATTCTCGAGATAAATGATTGGCTCGTCCCAAGCATCAGTGCGAATCAGATTGGCGAAAGGCCTAATACGCTCCGATAAGCATGTATCCCCTCCACAAACCCCATGAATACGACTAATCATCGCTTCATCCGCTGGTTTTGCTACTACCCTTGCTATCGCCGATTCACTCCGAAGGGTAACATTTTTAACTAAACTTATTAAGGAGGTTTTGCTAACTTGGTTCGCGGACTCCAACTCAGTTAACCTCACATATGGATTTTTGGATTTTTGTGATCCCATCAAACCAATCGTCACATCTGGCACTCTGTCTACCGTGTACTCCAGGAGTCCTTCATAAATGTGCCCAATCTGCTCCACATCCAAGGTCCTATATGAAAGAAGCAGCGCTCCATCCGACTGCTCAAGGACTTGTAGCGAATTCAAGAGTAAAAGGACAGTACGATTGTCGATAGGGAGTGGAATAGCTAAAGACTCACGCCAATCTGTACCCTTTGCTCTCCCTTCAAGAAATGGGAAGCGGTCAGGATCGAATAACGATCCACCCAAAGCAGGCATTCGCAGATTCTCGTGTTCTATTCCTCCATAAACCGCTCTGAACAGAGCCAACAACCTCGCCCAAGCGTCGTACCTGCGGTCTAGCACTTCAGGGCCATGATTGTCAGCTTCCTCTGCTAACTGACCTCGCAGGGTAGTGAGGGCATAGCAGCTATCATATATTGGATATCCCAGTAAAAGCAAACCACGCTCTTCTGCGCATAACAGAAAGACCAGCCGCATCATTACCGTCAAACCAGCTTCATATAGCTCTGACGGTCGAATATCATGGAGAAGTTCCCTGTTACGATCTTGATCGGCTTTATCGAGACACTGTACCAATACTTCTACTGCCCTCTTCACTTGGTCTCCCAGTGTTTCGGTCACATCTTCATTATGCTTTAGTGACTCATCCAGAAGTGATTCCAAGGTATCCTGGCTAGGCCCAAAACAGCGACGCACTCCTAGTAGGGATTGAAAGGCCTTGAGGGTTATCGGCTCTTGGAACCAGAGCCTGGCATACCAAGTGGCTTGACTTGAGGTTGAGCCGATAGGGGCATTGACGAGCATCCACCTTTCACCATCGGTAAGAACACCTAAGCTGATATTGTACGTGCGGCATAGCAGTGTCATTCTTTCCTGGAGGGACAAAGGCCACCCATCTTGTAGTTTGGCAGAAACTAGGTCCGTATCTGGGGGAACTATAGCAATAAACACTCTGTGTTCACGACTTGAAGGAGAAATGATTATCAAGTCTGGGCTGAATGATGCGCTGTGGTCGTGGGATTTTACTTTGGGTTTAGCATCATGCAATTCCGTAGCGGGAACAAGGGAGTCCGAATCATACTCCAATAAAACTGATAGAACCAACCGAACCCATTCTTTGTGTAACTCAGGTAGTAAGTCGTCATTCTGGTCGACAGCTTCCCGCCACTCTTCATAAGCAGCCCTTAGATGCTGGCGTGTTGAGGTTTCGACTGTTTCCAGGCCCTGTGGAAAGACCTTTTCAAGCATGGATATGGTTAAAAAGGGTCCAGATGTCTCTATCAATGACAGCCATTCAGAATGTTGAGATTGCTTGTGTCCTATCACAATATATTATCCACTGTATCTAATTCTGGCACTCCTGCTTCAATCAGAAAGCGATAAACATCGCTAAATCTGTCTGGATTTCTCGTCGGGTCGTTTTCAGAACCTGGAGGGACCCAAATGACCATCCCTAAACGCGCTCTTGTTAATAATACCCGATACCTATTCAAGATATATGATTGCTCTATTTCTGAGTGACATTTTTGCCAACCTGATCCTCTAAATCTCATAAACTGCCAACTTTCAAAGCTATTTTCGGGTATCAAATCCCCACCCCAACAAACACCAACCCAATCAAGTTCTAGACCCTGACATTCGAATTCTGTGGCAGATACCTCTAACATGAAACTAGAGCGGACATCGTCTGGCTCTGCAAGAAACCACTTCTCGAATGAGTAGCTATTTCGGAATCCAGTTGAGTTCTCCAATCCATAAGCTCTAAATCTCTGGTCTTCTGATGTAGAGACTAGACCACACCGCTTAGCCGGATCACCTCCATATCTAGCTCTCAACCAATTCCTAGCTATATCTAGATCATGTGTCAATACAATCGGAAACTCTTGATAAGGAGGTATAGCCAATTTTGCTTTGCAACTGTTTAACAATAATAGCTCATTTACCCAGGTGTTTATTTGTTGAGCCCTATGACTTCGAACGCTGACCGCTAGATGAGCAAGTTTTTCATCCCGAATTTTAATTCTACTAGGAATATCATCCTTGAATAATTTATGCCCCGCTACGCTATCACTTCCCTGTATTATCTCTTGAGATGCGACTACACTCCAATCCTTAAATGCATTATTGAGTGCTTCGCCCCAAGCTTCAAGCCCTGCCTCGCCTAGAAATATCTCTTGCCCTCCTCCAACAAGCGCAATAATTACTGCCCAGTCATCGAATCTTTCCATGATCTCTAGTAACTCTGCAGATTCTGAACGGTCAACACCGTTCTTGCGTATCATCTGATTCCTGTCCCAAGCACGTTGTGCTTCATCGAACACCACAACATGTTCATGTGGAAGCATCCGAGGATTATCTCGATGTAATCTCAAGAAGCCATGCACGTTTTGAATAAATGTTGATACTTCGTATTCTGCTTCCTTTTTCTTTCTCCCAACCTTTTGTTGATTGTTTGTCAGGGCTTCGCGGACAATTCTGACCAGGGGACCATTGCCTGATAAAAAAATGCCAGATGGTCCTTGCTTCAGCCTTATCGAGGGGTCATGGACAACATTCAAACCAGTTAGTGTCTTGCCAGCACCTGGTACTCCAGTTACAAAACAAACACAATGCTTGCGATGCTTTCTAGCCTGGATTATCACGTCAGCAAGCATTTCTGTGGTTTTATCAAGGTTATCTGCATAGCTGTGCGATATCTCCCTAACGCTATGGCTTCCATACAGTTTTTCTGCTGCTTCGATGATTGTCATTGTTGGGCGATAAGGAGACGAAAGCCAAGAGCCAGGGTTTATTGGAAAGTTTTTAGCTTTCTCTGGTTTGTAACAGTCAATTGTCCAAAGGATGTTTACCCACAAATTATTACTATTTGCCAGCAGTGTAGGAGCCACATAACTTGATAAATTCCAGTTCTTTTCACTTGACTTTGGGGGTGCATCGACGGCACATAAGATCGGGAAAATGTAGCGCTTGAAACTCTCTGCATGAAAATCACGGAGATTAAGCGCATAGTCCTCTACCTGCCATCTTGCCGATAGATCATACCGATCCATACCAAACTTGAACTCAATAACCAGTATTCTATCTCCAACAATTAATATTGTATCTGGACGTTTATATCTCCGAGGAATCTCATATTCTAGTACTACATACCAATCCTCAACATCAAATCGATTTATCTGTATTCTTTGGAAACTATCTTTTAAAAGTTTGATTTGATTCATCCAAACAGAAACTTGAAGACTATACTGGGATGTTATTCCCGTTTTAGCAAGAGAATTTACTAAGCGCCCTACAATTAGCTCCTCTTCTTCTTTCATAAACTCTTTCACTGATGAGTGATAACCATGATTCATATCATACAGTCCTAGTTTAGAAGGGAACTTCTGGAATCATAAAGACCACAGCCACAGGGAATGTTCTATCGATAGGGTTCGCATAGTGTTTCATAATTGTGGCAATTTCGTCATCCCTTTCTTGGGGAATCCTATCTAATCTTGACTTCAAGGCTTGGACATCCTTTCTAACTTGAGCTATTTCTTCCGGCGAAAAACCAGGAAGATACAGCTGATCATCTACCACATCCAGATTGAGCTCTCTTTGGATACTGACCTGGAGTTCCTGGAGAACTGCATTGATATCATCAATTTCACTTGTCATGCGCCTGTGGAGTGTATTCTCAAGAAATTTGAGGCGGTCTCTGGATCTTGCTTGGACGGTAGATAGTATTGCTTCTTCATGTTTCAGAAACAGATCTTTCAGGTATTCAAACACTCTCTGACTGGGTTCCAGTGGTTTTCCCATCTGTATAAACGCATCAAGCCTGCCAATCTGAGAGATGCGATTGAAGAATTTGTCTCCAAGCTCTCCACCGGCCAGAGTTATCTCTTCGTGCAGGCGATGATGATCTCCGCCTGTGATTACCAGTCGTGACCAGACAGCAACTACTGGCGTGCTTATCTCGCTTTTTGGTAGTGTCTTAATGGCTATCCGGTTTAGTCGTTTCACGTCGTCGAGCTTCCATATCTCTTCCCGCAACAATCTCAAGCACATTTGCACCAAAGGATGATTTAAATGTGCCAGCACAACATCGTCTCTACCTTTCGCTGTTCCGTTATCGAAAGTTATTGGTCTGCGCTTATGAGTATGAGGATGCTCAAGTCCCGTAGTCGCTCTACCCCAAGACCCTGTTAAAATGGGAACTTCATACAGCCCACAAGATAAACCTTTTAGATCTTCAATTGGCTTTAGTGGAGGTTTTTCAGCCAAGCTTAGCGCTACATTGACAGCTCGATAAATCCGCTCTGGAGATAGATGGAAGTCTTGTCGTGCCTCCATAAGTTTGGCATGCAAACGAGAAATTCGTTCCTGAAGCCTTTTTTCAGCTGTTACGAATTTCCTAGCCTTTGCTGCCTTCGCTTCAACAGATGCGGTATCTAGACTACTCCGCCTTCCAAGCATGGCTTCTTCTATCTGTTGCGAGATTATAGGGCCTATGCTACCTAGATCCTCTCGGATGGTATTGATCTTCAGTACTGCGCGCATCAGATACTCATGATCACCATCCAGGTTTCCAGGCTTTGCATCGTCTTGTATGCTTGCGATATTTAGATTTACTCCCACTGGGTGCCAGATGTATACTGTATCTTCCTTTTGCCCATGACGATCAATGCGTCCATTCCTTTGTTCCATTACATTCGGATTCCATGGTATTTCAACATGTATAAGGTAGTTGCAATGGTTCTGTAGATCGATACCTTCCGATGCGGCATCAGTAGCCAACAAGATTCTAACCGGAGAATCTTCGGGACTAGCTTGAAAAGCTGCTTTCACCACTTCTCGCTCATCAGGTGCCATGCTTCCATGAAGATACATCAGATGAATGCCACCAAAACCATGAGTCGTCAGTATCTGTTGCAGCCAGGAGTGTGTCGCGCGATACTCAGTGAACAGAATTACTCTCTTGTGGTTCCATTGGCCATCGGTTTTCAAATGCTCTGCAAGCCAGCTAAGTATGGCTTTAGCCTTGGAATCGACCCGATTACGTTCTTTATCTGCCCATGTAGATAAGCGAACCAGAATCTCTTTCTGGTGCTGAGACAATGGATTCGAAAGTTCGCTAGCTAACTGGACGGCTTCATGTTGTGCCGTTTCGGCCAGAGCATCGTCAGAATAATCTTCCTCCACTTTCAAAATTGCTTTACGTAGTATCTTGTCGTCAAATGTGGTTCTATTGGCTTGAGGTTTTCTCCGCTCAAGTGTTTCTCTATGTTTTGCCAGTGTGAGAGCAAATGCTAAAGGAGATGAGAAAAGCCGTTTCTTGAGAAGTATGTGAACAAAATGCGTACCATATTCGAATCTGGAGCCCTTGACACTCGATAAACGATCGGAAGTGAAATCCTTCAGAAGAGAGTGAATTTGGCGTTCCTCGTCGGTATATTCTATCTCCAAGCACTCCAGTTTCCTCTTAGGGAAAACAGGTTTCCCATCGGCATCGACAATATCGCTCTTCATTCTACGAACCATGACCCGATGCAGTTGTTTTTCATCAGGCATCACAGTCCTGGCGAAACGCTGATCATCGAGCAGTTCCAACAAAGAAGTAAACGATTCCTGATATCCATTATGAGGTGTAGCGCTAAGGAACAGGTGGTGATTGAAATGTGGTGAAAGCATCCGCACGACCCTCGTTCGAAGGCTCTCAATAGCATACAATGATGAAGCTGCAGGAGAAATATTATGTGCCTCGTCCACTACTAAGATGTCGAATTTTCGTGGATAGGTAATGTAGGGAGGCAGTACATCCTTGATGAACCGATAACCCTCTCCGCTCTTTATCCAGTCCATCGAAGTTATCAGACGCGGAAACGAGGTCCAAGGATTTACATGAATTCCTCTTTCGCGACGGAGTTGTTTTAAATAGTCAGTATCTACGATACGAAACTCAAGGCCGAACTTTTCCTGCATCTCTTGCTGCCATTTTATCTGCAGACTGGCGGGACAAATTACGAAGACCGTTCTGGCTCTATGACGGACCAAAAGTTCCTGAATTACCAATCCCGCCTCAATCGTCTTACCGAGTCCAACATCATCTGCTATAAGTAGATTTACCCTCGCCATTTCAACAGCTCTGACCAAGGGATCTAGTTGGTAATCCTCTATGCTGATTCCGCTGCGAAATGGGGACTGAAGAAAGGTACGATCGGCATTTGTAACTGCCCCCCAACGAACAGCATCCAAAAAAGCCTCCAAACGGTCATTGCCGTCCCATCCAGTGATTGATGGAAGTCCCGCTCTCTCCAGTATTCTTGCTCCAGGCTCTAGCTGCCAAATGACCTGTATCTCTTCTCCAATAGAATCTTCTTCGAGGGAACTCAGTTCTACAAGATGATGGTCGCTATCCCCTGTAACTGGCAAAGAGCTGGATTGAACATCAGTCACTACCCATTGTCGCCGTCTTACTTCTACAAGTTGGCCTGGCTCGGGGACTGAACTGAGATAGACTAAACTTTGATCCTTTGCATCAGTTAGAGTCATTTGTGTTCTCAATACTCATCTCCCTATGATACCCCTTGCGAATGCTAGCTGATATATGCTTCAGAAGACTTGCTCCGATAACTTCACCGAGAGTCACAGGAACAGCATTACCTATCAACCTGCCTATAGACCTTTGCAGAATGGGGTCTCCAGGACGAGTGAATTTGTAGTCGCTTGGGAAACTTTGGAGAATTGCCCCTTCCCTAAGAGAAATTGCCCGGTCTTGTTCTGGGTGTCCGAAACGCCCATTCCCATATCCGTAGAATTGTGTGGTAATGGTCGGAGAAGGCTCATCCCAAGACATCCTGCCATAGACGCTTGGATAAGTCTTCCCTGAAGCTTTAGTATGGCATTTTACCATTAAGTCGCTTGGCCAGTCACGCCAAGTGCCTCCGGGTTTGGATGCTTTTATTCTGCGCAAATTGATATCGGAGAGTTCTGATGATCTATGCAGCGGATCATCGGGATGAGTAGATCCAGCCTTGATTGGTGGCAACTTGCCAATTGCTTCCAATACCGAACACGATTTATTTCCGAATTGTTCAGGAGTCAGCAAGGCTAATGTACCGATTTTGGAAGCAAGCAGAACAAGGCGATTACGCTTCTGGGGAATTCCATATTGTGCGCAATTGATCACTTTATAATCGACTGAGTATCCATTGCTCCGGAGGTTTGAAACGAACTGATGAAAAACATTCTGATCCTCCAATCCTGGCACGTTTTCCATGGTCACGAGTTCAGGTAGAAGCTCACTCACAAGTCTTGAGAAATGTTCTAAAAGCCACCAGCGCTTGTCTGATTCATCAGCTTTCTGGTTATAAGTTGAAAAGGTCTGGCAAGGTGCACATCCAGCCAGTAACTTTATTGCACCTTTATTGTAATATTGGTTTAAATCGCTAATACCTAAGTCTTCTACCGATCGGAGCAGAAATTTCGCCTTGTTGTTTGCAGTAAATGGATACTCGCAGGCAGGATCGATATCTACCCCTAAGCGCACGTCTATACCAGCTCTTTCAAGCCCGTGTGTCAAGCCCCCGACCCCACAAAAAAGGTCTATGGCCGCAATAATATCTTTCTTGCGCTTCATGTCATGCATCTATATCTCCACATGCGATAATTCTGCAGTATATCTTAGTTAACGGACAACTCAACCACTTTAGTTTTACGCTCGTCTTTGTCAAGAGTTGTTTTCGCCCCGTTTGTCGCTCTGGCCTACATTATTGGGATATTCACCCTAGCTGCACGTTCTTTGGTGATCTGAGACATTTGCATACCTTGAAATGTTCTTTTACATATTCATTCTGAGAATTACTTTTTGGGTTTCTGTTTCAAATGCTTCTATCTCCTCTTCCAGAGGCTCTGGGCCTTCCAGTTTAAGATGCCAGGCATCTACATCATCTTGCAGCCTCTGCTGTTCACGTAATTCCGCACAATGAGCGATGAGTTCCTTCAGGATGCCTCGCTTGATCCTAATGCCGACTTTGCCAACATCCTTCTTGGTCAATACGCAGTAGCCATCCTGGTTAACGCCGATCAAACCAGCCGAGGCCA
>CAYSGM010000026.1:0-27354 GCA_964430595.1 uncultured Candidatus Cloacimonas sp. | reverse complement strand
TGGCAAAGTGCTGCAACATAGCCTCCGCCGAAACCCGGGGATCCAAGCCAAAATCCTGAGGCAGATAGCCCAGTATCTTACGGACTTCCTGCTTCTGCTTAAGAACATCCAGTTCACCCAAAGTAATAATTCCGCTATCTGCGTCCTGCAGTGTGGCGATGGTGCGCATCAGGGTGGATTTACCCGCACCGTTGGGACCCAGAAGCCCAAACATCCCGTTGCCGATGGTGATGCTAAAGTCCTTCAAGGCTTGCACTCCATTGGGGTAGGTCTTGCTTAGGGATTTAATCTCAAGTTCCATGTTGTCTCCTATTATGGTAAATAAATCTCTATACTTCGGTAAACTTCAGGCTTAGCAGGGCAGAAAGGCTCTCGTGCTGAAACAAGTGCTCCGAGAAGAGCATAAATTGCGGTTGCAGCCAGCTTCTGGTATGCTCCGAAATTTGGTTATAGAAGGTGAAGGTATCACGGATGATGGCATTATCCATGTTTATGCTGTGCTTGCACCTGCCTAGGTGGAACCATTGCAGGTAAGCTTCTGTTTCAGAGTTTGATGCAGCCACATGGTGATAGAAATCTCCCGCATTGAATTGCTTACTCCCCGCGCTGATGCTTAGCCACTGTTTATCCTGTTTGGGAAGCAGCAGCGTGGCATCTTGTTTGTTTTCTTCGTGCTTCAGCAGGGTTGCGCAGTTGAAGGGGACAAATTGCGCCCAGCCGTTACTGTGGATAAGCTCCGTAAGCAGCACTAAAACGGGTACACCGGGGTGCATTACGTAGCATTGCCGGTATATAAGCCCCTTTAGCGGCTCGAAGTTATGCACGGTGGTAGTGATGGCAAGCCCCTGCCACAAGTTTCCGAACTGATCTTGCACGGATATACTGGCAGATTCGTGGGTTTCTTTTATCAGCGCAGAGCCACGGATCTGCATGGGTGCAATGCTAGTACCGCCCTGATAGGGATTCATATAGCTCTTTGGCGCATAATCCGGATAGCCGGAATCAAGGAATTCCACGCCCATGTATTGTAGCGAGATCAAGCCCGGAAGCCTGGCATCCGTAGCCGTGCTGATGCTTATGCAGCCGTTCTCGGCAACTATGAGCTTATCCCGGTTAAGTACCTTTACCTCTCCCCTACCTGTTAAGCAGAGTTGAGAGCGCTTTATGCTTACACCGGAGAGGGTTGCTTTACAGTGAATTACTTCTAGTGCATTCTGCGGTAGCTCCGCCATTTCCCAGCGGATTTCTCTGGCGTTATCCATTTCGCCGGTAACTTGCATCTCCGTCAAGGGGCTGCCGTCTATACTCTCAAGTTGGTAACTGCCGCACAAATCCTTGTCCTGATGTTGAATCAGTTTAACCTGATATGCCTTGGTGAGGATGGGATTACCCTCGTTAACCATAAGTTCCAGCGTGGGCTGCACATACTCCAGCTCTTTGCGGAAACCCAGGGCAGCATTGCGCACCTGATAGCAATTGCGGTACACATCCAGAAACATGCTTGCCACAAG
The DNA here is from genome assembly GCA_964430595.1 of uncultured Candidatus Cloacimonas sp. Lineage (GTDB taxonomy): Bacteria > Cloacimonadota > Cloacimonadia > Cloacimonadales > Cloacimonadaceae > Cloacimonas. Next base: position 25,843 of record CAYSGM010000026.1, on the reverse strand, counting down.
CAGTTCACTGTTTTCCTTCGCCATTATCTGCGCCAGATCTAATTCCCAGATTAGCCAGTAACTACCAAGCTTGGCAGGGAATAGCGGATTCCAGATAATTGCGCTGGTGGAATCGTCGGTCTGAGAGAATATCCAGTTGCCGGTTAAGCAGTCTCTGGCAAAGGCATTCAGGTATGTCTCGGGGAAATCGTCCTCAAGCTGAACTAAATGCCCATCTTGCTCGAAGCTAACGCCCTGTTCATTGAAACCAAGTTTGATCTTGGCATAATATTGGTTAAGTGGTTCAGGGATGGCATATACTTTTAACCTAAGCTCCGTCAGACCGCTAGGATACAAGGTGTAGATATAGCCGAAATCCACGTTTGCATTGTCCTTGGAGCGGAACTTCATGGTTAGCTGCAGAGCGGAGCTAAGCTCCTCTATTTGGATGTCGTAGGGTGGCTCGGTATCGAACTCCTCGCTATATGGCACGCCTATCTGCGGAGGGGCAAAATTGAAGTCCGAGCCAAAGATGGAATTGAAGCCACCCCAGTTTTTATTGGTGGTTTTTAGCATGTAAACGGAGAATTGCCCGTTAAGCAAAGTGATCATGTCCTGCATGTTCTTTGCAGATTTGGAGTTTAAAGCTGCCATCGTGGTATGGCACTCCACCGCGAACTCCAGCTTTTTCCCACCCTCAGGATTAGCAGTTACCTTGATGCTGGGATTGTAAACTAAAGCTCCATCAGCAATGTAACTAATAGAGATGAATGCTTTTTCATCCGCCTGTAAACTTATCTCGAAGCTCTTTTGCAGCAACGTAAGCGGTGCTTCCTCAGGTAGCAAAATTTGGTAAGCACAAGCAACAGGGAAGTGATTATGCACATTCAGATACATAACTTCCTTCCTGCCGGGTGTTACCAGACTGCTTTGCACGCGCAGATTTACCGAGAGGGGATATTGCACAAACAAGCCTGTTTTAAGCAGCAGCTCTTTGCCCGCCAGGCTTAGCTTCGTGCGTAAGCCGGGACAGGTTTCCCATTCGCTTAAGGTGCGCTTTAGCGGGGCGATAAAGAAGTCCGCTTCGCATTCGGTCTCTTTAACAACTGTGGCGCTATGCTTAAAGTCGTATTGGATAACATCATCCTCTATCCCATTTAGCTTTAACTCCACAGGCTTAGCAGTGAGGTTGGTAAACTGATAATGAACCTTGTAATTATCCCCAAATACAGGCTTTGCCATGGCTATATTAACTCCTATGCTGAAGTCTGGAGTAGTTATTGCCACTATCCCCCTGCCGCAGCGTTCAAAGCTTATTTCCAGGCGTTTGCCGTCCTTTTCCCAGATATAGTCGTAGATATCGAAGCCGTTCACCTTCCTGCCATCCGGCTCGGTAAGCAGCTCTCGCTTATTGTCATCATACCAGTGAAAGTACTCAAAATATGGCTTTAGCAGTTCATTATTCAGCAAACCGGGTAGGAAGTTCATCAGGTGAGTAGCCTGTGTTTCCATCTTCTCCCAGAAGAAACCGCATTTCTTGTAGAGCGGAACTGCCTTGGTATTACCTGCCCAGGTAAAGAGGTCGATGCGTTCATAGCCAAGCTCCGCTGCCCGCAGCACACACTGCTTAACCAGATCCCTGCCAATGCCTTTGCCATGATACTCAGGATCCACGGAAAGCAAGTCTATATATGCTACATCCTTTTCTTCGGAATACTTGGAAAGCTTTGCGTAACCAAGCACCTGTTCGCCCTGTATTGCCAGATACAGGTTGTGATAGCTGTCCTTGCCTTCGTCATGCAACACTTTTGCTTCGCTGCTGTTCCAGCTTTTGCCCATCCAACCGCTGCTGCTGCGGTTCCACATGTCTGCTATTGCCTTTGCGTATTGAGAATGATAATCCACGATAAGGATTGTATCCATCCCGCCTCCATTATTAGATCGCAATTGTTGCTATCTTATATTTACCCTGCTGAAAGTCAAGACAATTCTTGCAGTTTTATGCTTTATCTGCGATTATCTGTGGTGGATTTTCCCATCCTGCCTGAGGAGAGCAAGCAGTATTTTTGTTGTTCAGTAAGAAACTACGCCTGCTATTAGAATGCCTTTCTAACTACTCTTAAACCTACTACATTGGTGGAAATAAGGGGTAGGATATTGAAGCGCCTGGCAACGGTGCAATTGCTTGCATCCTGGAGGCAGCTGCCTCCCCTCATTGCTCTTGCTATTCCGGTTGCTGCACCATGAGGATTTGCTACATCAGTAACGGGGAGATTACCGAAAATATCCCAACAGTATTCCCAAACATTACCGCTCATGTCATATAAACCCAGTTCATTAGCTGCTTTTGTGCCAACTAAGCTTGTCATATCTTCAGAATTGCCACTATACCAGGCAACGGCATCCAAATCGTCAGACCCACTGTACAGGTAGCCTTGTGAGTAATTACCACCTCTTGCAGCAAACATCCATTCCATTTCTGTAGGCAACCGATACCCGTTTACTGTCCAATCGCAAGCGATATTAGCATGATTATTATTATCTGTATTCCATCCTGCAGGCCATAATGAAGGATCAGTTCCAAATCCGGTATAGCTGTAGCAAGCCGCGTAGCCCTCACTGATACTGCGCTTATTGCAATACTCTATGGCATCGAACCAGGTGATGCTTTCCACAGGTAAATCTGCAATAATGCCCTCAGGAGTTTCGGGATACAGCGAAGGATCTGTCAGCATAATCATAAACCAGTCAAATTGGTTAACCTCGTATTTCGACATATAAAACGGCGATAAGGATACGCTGGAGAAGCCGTTATGAAAAGTCCCACCCGGCACATAAACCATCTGATCCGGGACATTTATCTGATATGCTGACGTTACAATTTCGCTAGGGTTCCACCCATTCTTATAGGCTCTTGCCTTGATTATAGTATTAAACGCAATGCTCAGGGGGTGGTTATACAAAGTGGACGTCTCGCTTGGCTCTGTGCCATCCAAGGTATATCTTATCTGGACATTGGCGGTAGTGCTGTTAATGCTAACTATTTGAGCAAGAGGATAAGAACCTCCCGCCGGATCAAACACAGGAGCCGTGATCTGCAAGTTATATACTTCTGTGGTAACCGGGCTTGGTGTTTTGCCTGTCACAAAAGCTCTGGCATTCAAGGTTGCAGCAGCAGAAATAATTATTGGGCTGGTATAGAGGCTGGATTCCTCGGTTGGCACAGAGCCATCCAAGGTGTAGTGAATCTGCGCACCGGGGGTTTCGCAGGTAATGCTTACCGTTTGCGCTGTGTTATATGTCCCGCCGGCAGGCAGGATAACCGGCGCTGCTGCGGCAGTAAACGCATATATAGCTGATCTGGTAGCACTTGATATCCATCCTGTTTTAAAGGCTTTTGCCTTCAATGTGGTATTGGTAGCGATATGTAACACCTCCGCATAGACTGTAGAGGTGCTATTCGGTTCCGAGTTGTCCAAAGTATAGCGAATAATGGCATTGGCAGTAGTGCAGGAAATCAGCACATCCACCGCGGTATCAAAGGTTCCGCCCCCGGTGGAAAAAGCCGGAGTAGCCACTTGTTCATCTTCGCTACCGGTGGACTTTGTTCCGCATGAGATCAGGAACAGCCCCAACAAACTTATCAGTATAACTTTTATAATAATCTTCACTTCATCCTCCCGCATTATCTGCACGACACCCATATATAGTAGCTATGCACCACAACCATCACAGTTTCACCCCTAAGGACAGCATCGCAGAATACAGCTTAAACTCTGTCTTAGAGCTTGCATCTCCCACAGGATACATACCGGTATTGAATCTAAAATCGATGTTAAATTCATCTTTGCCAATGCCCATATTGAAGATGTTCTTGATATTAAAGCCCATGCCAAACACCAAATCCGTCTTGTGGAACAACACCTTATCGCCACCGCTTTCTTTTCTGCTGCTGGCATACCTATGCGTTGAGTCTGCATCATTATAGCTTGCTGCCACAAAATCTGCAATGTCATCCTCCAGGGCTTTCACGCCCCGGTATTTTTCGCTGCTGTTGTTTATAAGCACGGACAAGGAAGGTCCAAAGTATATGTAAGCACCATCGTAATGACCATCTACGGTATTGGCATGAGAATCTTGTTTCAGCTTGAACAGCACCGGAATGGTGATATAATCCATAGTCTGCTTTATCTTTCCATTCAGCGTATCTGCAAAAGCGTTGGCAAGCACCAGATTATCGGTTTGCAATTCTCTGCCTTCAAAATTGTAAGAGTAATTATACCTTTGCCAAATCAGCTCGGATTGCAGCCAAATGGAATCTTGCTTCTTGGTGAGCATAGATGTGATATAAGCTCCGAAGCTATGCGAAATACCATTATCTGCCTCATCGGATTCCAGATTCAGGTATCCGAAGCTGGTTTCTGCAGCACCTATACTGCGGATATCATAATGCAGGTTGTATGCAGCGTCACTGCCAGAAATAGAAGATAAGCCCACTCCATATTTTACACCCCAATCATAATCAAGCGAAAACAATCCCACGATTGCTACCAAGCTTAAGGACAGCAGAATAACTCTTTTATACATCACAGCTCCTTACGAAAACATCTACAGTTTAACAATATCCGCCCTTCACTTTTCAGGTTAATGCACGTACAAAGCGGACATCTGCATGCTTCTCTCTATCCATTCTGTTGTCAAGGAGTTTTTTGCCTCTTCGTAGATGTGTAAACAAAAGGGTGCAGATATCATCTCTGCACCCTTTAATTAATAGCAACTTGCTATACTATTTCATCATGATCATTTTCTTGGTGCTGCTGTATTTGCCTGCGCTCATCTTAGAGTAGTATAAGCCACTGGCAACGGCATTGTTGTTGTTATCCATGCCATTCCAAACCACGCTGTAATCACCCGCAACCCGTTGGTCATTCACCAGAGTTTTCACCAGCTGTCCTTTGGTATTGTAGATTTCTATGGCAACCGGGCTATCGCCTGCAACGCTGTAGCTGATGGTAGTTTCAGGATTAAAGGGATTGGGATAGTTTCCATGCAAGGCATTTCTCAAGCCGGGATTATGCATGTCATCATTCGCACTGGGGTTTGCCGGAAGATCGTTCACCATCACTTTATAAGCTTGCAGCACTTCTCTGGTATCGTTGTTCTGCACGAAGGCTACAAATTCACAATTAGCCAGATTCCAGCTGCTTCCTGCGGTGAAGGTTAAAGGAAGCGTGAATATCCCAATGGGGGCATTCTTCAAATCCACAGTAGTCCCAAATCTATCCGGTACCATCATCATATTCACGAAGTTAAATTCTGATTGCCCCTGCCAACTATATTGGATATCGCTTTGAGTTATGGCAAGCTGGAACGCGAGGTTCTCATAAGCCAGATTGGCAAGCTTGTTTATCTTGGCGTTGATGGTATAAACTGCACCCTCATTTGATCCAAACAGCTCAATCGATACCGGTGTTTTTATATTTACACGTTGGTTGTAAAGAGGCAGATAGGAACTAAAATTACTGGTGGTATTACTCCCGCCCACATAGGACAGCATCCCATCAAATACACCTGTGGGGAAGCTGCCAATTCCATAGTAGCTATTGCGTCCATTGGATGTATCTGTGGCATAGGGATCGCCATTGTGATTCTCTATCACAGCCACATTGTAGTTTTCTTCCACAAAGTGATCTGCCGCCATTGCTGCTCCCGGGCAGTAAGGACATCAGCCCCCGGTTCCAATCTCCAGCAGCACATTCTGCTTGCTGCCCGTCCAGGTATTCATTGCTTTAACCATGGAGTTATTGGTAAGATCACCATCCACAACATCTTCCAGGGAGCTTACGCTAAACACAAACCTGTATAGTTCATTGGCAACTTCCGGATTGAACTGCGGGAAAATGGCAGAATAAGTCTCGTTCACATCCAACTGCTCCGTAAGCAAACCATTGTAGGAGTTAATCAGGCTTTCGTTCTGATAGATTTCTAAAGACACAGATGCGGTTAAGGTACCCATGCCCACGTTTTTTACTACACAGCTTGGCACAATCGGCGTTCCGGCTTCCACATGCTCACTACCCGCAACGCTTGTAACGGCAAGATCATAGGCAAAAGGAGTGTAAAGCTTCACATTGTTTATATACCAATAGTCAATATTGTAAGAGTTTCCACTGAAATACAGGGCAAATTGAAAGCTGGTGCTGCCCACATCGGCATTGGTAACGCTTACTGTCCTGCGGTTAGGTGCGATATTTGCAGTAGGGTTTTGGCTCCAAGCAACTGTCCATGCTCCGCCATTGGAACGGGTAGCTAACCCAACCGTAAACGGATTTGCATACCAATCCACATGATGGTCAAAATCTACAAATACAGTAGTTTCCCCGGTTGTATCATAAGTCGGGGAGATTAAATATGTGCTGCCATTGAACTGTGGTTCCCAACTGAAGCGAAGCTCAGGGGCTGAGCCACCCGCCATTGCACCCTGGTTTATCGCCCAATTGGCGGCATGAGCACTAAATGTCCACCCTTCAGGTGGGAATGTTCCCGAAAAATCCTCATTCACCCAGATACTTCTATCCGCGGCATGCAAACAGATTCCCAGGCTAAACGCTGCTATCAGCAGCAAGCATACTAGTTTGTTCATCCTTTTCTCCTAGCTGATTTTTTACACTGGGTGTTAATATCGTCAATCGTGATCTGCTGTCAATGTTTGTATTTGCCACAGGTTGTTAAGTGTGAAACATCAGCTAATGCCTTGCCTTACAACAAAGCCCGAACACAATTCTGAAAAACATTCAGCTAGTACTACATGTCCTAACATCATGTTTCATCCGGAAGTAAATAAAAGCCAAGGGGCAACATTGCAACCCCTTGGCTTCCTATCTTACTTATGAAGGTTGTTCTTACTGGCTTATTCTTTACCGATCGCCTTCAGCAAACGTTCTGCCTCTTCTGCGGTGATCTTGCCGGCTTCCAGCATTTCCAGTATCTTTATTCTACTGCGATCCACCACTTCATCTTTTTCCTTGGCTTTCATCTCGCCGCCCAGGTAGGGTTTAATCAGTGCGGAATTCATAACTTTATTGATGTAATCTCCCAGACCGTCCACCTTGAACCCGCGTTTACCGGAAGTAAAGTGCACGTTTTCACTTATCTTGGTGCTTAATTTGTCCATGTTCTTGCGCAGTTCTTCGTTTATTTTTGTCCCCAGTTCTTCCACGCTTGCGATGGTCTTTTCCTTAGCACCCTGAAAGTCAAAATCCTCTATCAGGGCTTTCAGCTTTTCCAATTGCTCCTGAATGCTTTCCTTCACCACAGCTTCTTTCACATTAGCAATGCGGGAGCTGACATACTCGTTTACATTGGCAAACAGCTTATTCACACTTTCCATATCTTCGCTGCTATTCACTTTAGCAAGGCTTTCTTTCAGCAGTTCCAGCTTGGCTTTCAGGAAGTCCAGGTTAACCCTGTCACCCTCGCCAATCTTGATCATCCCGTTTTCGGTGGTGATAGTTATTTTGCTGCTGCCGTCGCCTTTTTGCACCACGAACTCATCTCCATCTTCCACAATCGCCTGGGACAAGCGTGATTTTATCTTCCCCGTCTCGGTTTGTGCCCGAATTTCGTAATCCATCTCATCCGGCAGCACAAAGTGAATCATCCCGTTCTCGGTTTTCAGCTCCATTCTGGCATCTTCCACAAACAGCGTCTCAAAGGCAATCACGCCGTTTTCGCTCTCGATGTGCACCTGTGGGAAGCAGGCATCGCGTATCTTTAGCGGACCATTTTCCGTGCTGATCTCCAGCTTTACTCCGCTGATCATCTCTGCTGATAGCGGTCCATTTTCCAGCTCGATGGTAAGATCACCTTCGCAGTTCCGTATGCTGATGGGACCATTTTCGTTATTGATCGTCTTTTTACCGTTACAATCCTGAATACGGATGGGGGCATTCTCACTACTCACCACCAGGGTATTGTGGATTTCGGAAAAGGTAACAGGAAGGTTCTCCATCTCCACCTCCAAAGGTGGCTCACCCGGAACCAGAATTTTCACAAAGCTGCGGTTGGAGGAAAGGAAATGTCTTTCCATGCCTTCCACTTCATCCAACACAATTTCCAGCTTACCATCAGTGCAGGAAGTGCTTACGCAATCCTCCCAATCAAATTCCTCATACGGCTCTACCAAATCAAGCTCGCAGATAAGCTCCACTTGCCCGTGGGGAGATGCTTCGATAGTTAAAGGTGCCAGATTGTTTTCGATAGTGATCTTGGTTACCACTTCGTAATCAAGAATCTGCTGTAACTTCATTTTGCTCATTTTTGTCTCCTTGTACTAATCATGTTAAGTGCTTCTTCCACGCTGATGAACCCCTCTTCCAGATCGGCAAGCACATCGCTAACCTTATCTCCGGCGGGTTCTTTTTTCGTGATCAAGCGGATAATGTCCGCCAAACGGCTCTTTACGGTGGGATACGATATACCAAGCTGATTTTGCAGTTCTTTCAGGTTGCCCTGCACCAGCAAAAAGAGCTTGATGAACTCAAGCTGATTCTCACTGAACGCTGCCAGCCAACTGGTCTCAAAATCACCCCTGTAGGTAACCTTGCAACGCTCGCAGCATACTTCCTTGATCTTCAGTTCGTGTTTACAAATGGGGCAGGATGATAAGTTCATCTTAAGCCTCCTTGATAATCTTAAGGTCAAGATGAATAATCTTTAGTTTCTGTCAAGAGAAATCTTCATAATGTTTAGTATTAACTGTGGATTTCTTAACACAGCACTATCCCCAACCCTCTCCCAATCTGCATTCCGCCCATCATAAACCCTTATGATCCAATCTCGTAACTGTATGCTTTCAATATACTTCCTGTGTGTTCACACAGGAATCACACGGACACTACATTGGAATACAGGGGTGGATCGTAGATAATCATTGCCTGGCTAAGCGAACGCAGGATTATGAAGGCGGGAATTTTCTTGACAGCACAGAGAAGGATTCTACCATTGCCTCACGTGTTCCAAAGGGGTGAAATATGCGAAGCAAGGTTATAACAATAATGTCGGCAGTTGTGATGCTGCTAATGTTATTTGGTTGTGGGGACGACACTCCCCCACCTTTTCAGCAATATTGCAGTTTACCTGGTGATGGCAGCCAGTTAGCCCGTTCCGACGCCAGTTTGATGCTTGAAACCTTAGGCAAGGCATTCTATGTTTCGGACGATCTGGTATTTCATCTTGGCGACAGGTTAATGAAGCATGATCTTATCACCGGCATGGTTACTCAGCTGGCTCCTTCATCTTTGGTTATCACTGATAAACGCTATCTGGCTATCGACAGGCTTCATCAGGTGCTGTATCTCTCCGCGGATAATGCCATCTACCGCGTGGGCTTCAACGGCGAGGGACGCACCAAGCTTAGCCCTGAAGGTAATGGGAGCTATTCTGCTCCAGCTCTCTCTACCTGCGGACAACACCTCACAGCCATCCGGGACCACCATATTGCACGTATGGAGATCAATACATTAAATTGGATTGATCTGCCAGAGCCGACCAATGCGCTTTATGCTATCTATGCCAGTGATGAAAATGCCTACTATTACTATTTCAGACACTATTCTCCATACTCTGAAAACTGTAAGGTGGGTCTAAATAAGCTAGATCCAATCTCGCAGGAAATTTCCACTCTAATGGCTGAATACGATTATGACGCTAGTGTTTGGGATGATTCCTTTGAAGCGCATGTAAGTGAAAGCCGTAGATTCTTCGCCATGCAGTTTGTTGATGAACCCTGGGAATCGATAGATTATTTTTTCAACTCACCTACATCTACCTGGTATCGTTGTACATACAATCTGAAAATCTACGATAGACTAACCGACCAATATTCCGAGATCCCGGAAAGCTTCTGTTTTGCTTTTGTGCCGGATGCTGATGCCCTGCTGTACTCCCGCTTGAAATATGGCATGGCAGACGTCATGCGGATGGATTTGGCAACCGGTAACTCTAGCATGATCTGGGATGGATACTATGATACCGAGTTATACTCCTATTCCATTACCAGTATATTCCCCCGCTACGATGGTGAGAAAATTCATCTCGATGCCTGGAAAAGATCCCGGGTTAAGATTGATAACAGCAAATCACCCACTGCCCCAATGTAAAGAAAAACGCTAGCCGATAGACTATTGATTGTTCCCGGAAACATCCCATTGAAAGGCAAAGTTCAGCCCCAGATAGGAGCGTCTTTGCTTGCCGATAGGGATGCCCGGTATATCAAATCTATGGATATCTTCCATATAGCGTAAATCCAGTCTGCCTGCCGAACCCTCAAAACCCAGATTGAACATAACTCCGGGAGTGATGGCTTTAAAGGAGTCATTCAAGTTCATGGTTTCCTTTGTGGTTACGGGTATATAGTTTAGCCAGTTTTGTGCTTTGGCATGGTGAATTACATCACCATACAATCCAAACCCTACAAAGCTGGTTTGGTGATATTCGTTTTTGGGGAAAATCCATTCCGTCCCTGCGGTTAAACGTGTGGAGTATGTGCTTAGCTTTAGCTTCATATCCATCACATAGGGGTATGGATGCTCCACCATCCGGTTGGAAGCATAAATCTGCTCACTTATCCCTGCCCGTATGCGATAGCGTCTGCTGGGCTGATAGGCATAATTCACGCCAATTCCACCGCTGGGCTCAGGTCTCCAGAAAACCTCACCATCGCAGTCCCTGGCAAGCCCAATTCCTGCGCCTATTTCGTAATCCACCCTGGTCTTTTCCCAAGCGTAAGTTGAGGCTACAAGCTGCTCCTGAGCTTCACAAAGACCGATACAAGCCAGCATAAAACAGATAGCAATATAGTAACATTTCATCAGCAAACTCCTTGTGATATAAATGTCCCATGCGGATGCTTTGTCAAGAAGTTTCTTGGCAGGTATGTGCCATATTGCTGCTTTTCAGTTGTTTAACTCTAGATATGTCGCTGAAGATTTAGTAAACATGCGGAGTTCTAAATGCGACATATTTAAAGCCAAACAACTAATCCCGCAGGGATGGCAGCTATTAGCCCGGGGTGTAGCATTAGCGGGAACCCCGGGGAGGCATGCCAACCAATCCCAAACCCCTCGGGGGTGACAGATACCGCCTTAATTCGTGTAATGTTTGTGTCGCCCCCGAGGGGCTGATCTGTTCTTCAACGCTTGCCCTGGGGTTCTCACCCCAGGCTATCATCTGTCGCCATTTCATGGCTTTCTATATTATTGCTTACGCACCATAAATTTGTTACCCATCATGTTAGCATCTTGGACTTTAAGTTGTATTAAGCCATTTGAACTCCATCTGCTTAATTTGGGTATAACACCAGGAAGGTAATTGAATTTGTGGTGGTAGCATCGGCGTGCCACCCTGCATGCTTGCCGAAGGAGTTCAGAAATGGGGTTCATCGGGGCTTGATCGGGCAAAAGCCCGATGATCTCATGGTCAGTCCCCGTTTGGCTCTCTTGCGGCTTGCTGGTGGGATATTGGTTTAGTATGTCATACGTGCAAGGGCAAAGCAGAGAAAATGTAAGCCAAGTAAGCAGAAGGTGCAGTTGTGTTCCATAGGTTATCTACCCTAATATTTCCGTTGTCACCAATATCCCCAAACGCTGATGTGGAGAGCCTGGAATAAACCTGCCGATATTACCTCAAAATTCCTCTTGACAGATAATGTCCCTAAGCTATTATTGATTTGTTGAGATTGATAAACGGATAATCGGATAATAATGTAGCTCTGCTAAAGGCTTCATAGGCAAAGGGCACTTTAGAGGGGCAAAGAAGGCTATACATGACGCACAAACCCAGTCTTGCCCAAGGCATTATAGCTCTGCTGCTATTGCTGTGTTCTGTTACTCTATGCAGCGCAGGCACCAATACTGCTCTGGAACTCCCTGCCTTGGAAAAGGGTGAGGTGCTTGTGCAACACAACGGTTTCTCTCTAGTCTATTCTGAAAAAGATGAACAAGCCAAATGGGTTGCCTATACTTTAACTCCCGAAAAGGCAAAGAGTAAGCTAGTTAATAGAGACAAAGAGAGCTTCCGAAAAGATCCGCTTATCTCCACCGGCTCGGCAGAAGATAAGGACTATAATAAAAGTGGCTACAGCAGGGGACATCTTTGCCCTGCAAATGACAATACGTGGTCTGCCGATGCTATGCACGATTGCTTCTATTTCTCCAATATGAGTCCGCAATTTCAAGATTTAACAATGGGGTTTGGAAAGATTTGGAGTTGTATGTGCACGATCTGACTACGCAATATGACACGCTCTATATAGTTACGGGTCCTGTCCTGAATAGCGACAAGCCATTTAAAACAATCGGGAAAAATGAGGTTTCCGTACCGGATTATTACTATAAGGTTATAATGGTGTATGGCAAAGAACCCAAAGCCATTGGCTATCTTATCCCGCAAACAGGCTTTGGAAAAGACTTTCAGGCTTGTGCCTGTAGCGTGGATGAGGTGGAGAGGTTTACGGGATTGGATTTCTATTATTTGCTATATGATAAAACCCAAAACAGAATAGAAGAGCAAGATGTAGCATTGCACTTGCAGAAAGAATAACATGAATGGCATAAGGAGGATTTCATGCCATACAAAGCACTAATTACCATAGATCTACATCATGTAGATGACAAACAACGTGAGACTTTCTATGAAGTACTAAAAGATGATAAGTGGACAAATGTTAGTACTTTAACTACTACTTGGATATGCTCTTTCAAGGAAGGCGTTAGTTATGATTCGGCACAAACATATTTGAAAAATGGAATCAGCAAAGCAAAACTGAAAGCAAGAGTTACTAAAGTCCAATATGCTATGCAATTGGGAGAAAACGAAGTATGCATTGGGTAATAATCTGATAACTCATTAAAGAACAGACGAATAGCGATCATTATTCTTGGGAGGAATATATGTCTCATATGATAACAAGGATCGAAGTAAAAAACTATAAATCAATCATCAACGAAACCTTTGAACTGAGAGATTATAATACTATAGTCGGTTGCAACAATGTTGGAAAATCGAACCTTATGAGTGCTATTTGTTGGCTACTCAAAAAAAAGGGATTAGCCGAAGGATGCTTTAATGATCCCCAGAATCCAGTGGAAGTGTTTGGAGAGATCGTCGGAATAACAGACGAAATACTCGATACTCTACAAAGCAATCATGCAAATGCGATGCGACCTTATATTGTAGATGGTGTTTTACGGATTAAGAGAGTACAACTAACGCCTAGTGAGGCTGTTGCAAATGCAAAATTAAAAATTGAAGGCGTAGATTCAGCTACTCAAAACGCTTTATGGAGAGACCCTCCAACAGGTATTGAGCAGGGGATTCAAAGTCTCTTCCCTGAGCCATTATTGATTAATGCTATGGAAGATGCATATGAAGACGTAAGTAAGTTTAAAACTTCTACAACAATTGGAAAACTACTTGGATTAATCTTCAAGACAATTGAAGAAAACCATGGAGATGCCCTTAGAATAGCCCTAACACAATTCCAAAGTATGTTAAGTATTACTGGAAGTGAACGGTTACCAGAGCTGTGTGATTTTGATGCTGGAGCAAGTAGAATTGTTAGGGATTTCTTCCCAGGAATTTCACTCAAGGCAGACATACCAGCGATTGAGATAAAAGAAGTGATGAAAAGTGGATCAATCGTGGTTTATGAGAATGATCTAACTGAAGGAAGAGATGCATCTTCCATGGGGCATGGCGTGCAGCGATCAATACAAATGAGCCTAATCAGATATCTAGCCGAAACAACAAGTGGGGAAACAAATACTGGCAGAAAAACTCTTTTATTTATTGATGAACCTGAGTTATATCTACATCCCCAAGCTATAGAGATTGTAAGAGATTCTCTTAAGCTGTTATCTACTCGAGGTTATCAAGTGATTATATCGACTCATTCCCCGGTAATGATCACGAAGGATGACATTGAGCACACAATTATGTTAAAAAAAGAACTAGGTCACGGGACTGTTAAAAGACAAACGATGTATAATGCTATACGCGGTATTGAACAAGATGCTGCTTCTCAACTTAGATATGTATTTGAATTATCAAATTCGTCATACACTCTTTTCTCAGATAAAATAATCCTAGTTGAGGGAGCTACTGAAGAGTTCGTTCTACCCCAAGTTGTGAAGGCTATGAAGGGTAAGACGCTGGGCATTTTTAAAACAGCTTTGATTCGCTTAAGAGGTTGTGGTGATTTCAAGAAAACACTGCAAATCTTCAATGTTATGGGTATCCCATGTAAAGCTTTAGCTGACTTGGACGTAATGTTTTCGAAATGTACTGATATGGGTATCGTTGATACAAGTAATATAGACTATTGTGCATGTATCAATATAATGAGTAGCCTAGCATCAATCCCTGCTAATAGGATAAGTTTGAATAATAGTGGATGGCCTCAAAAAGGCGATAATTCTATCAAACCCGAAGCAGCATTTGCGCTGATGGCTCAAGATCCCAGGGCTATTACTCATATCAATAATTTGCACGAATTGTATAAGAGCCATAATATATGGGTATGGAAAGAAGGTGCAGTAGAAAAGTATCTTGGAATTACAGCCAAGAAAATGTCGACTTGGTCGTCTTTCTGTGATCGCTTAGAGAGAGAACCTTACCAGGATGTAATAGCTGAAAACATAAAAGTGCTTGAATGTATAAACTGGCTACTTAATTAGTTCAATGTTTATTAAGTACTTTTTTGGAATACTGAGCCCTTGTCAAGTTGAATTGGCTTAGATATTTATGAAGAACACATTTATTAAATACTGGAGTAGAAAATGAAAACCTGGAAAAACTATCTCGGGGTATGCATTGTTTTTGCACTGCTAGCAATGCTTTCTTCTTGCTCTCTTACCAAGAACAATAATGCAGATCACTTTCATTTAACAAAGATTGTTACTCTCAACAACAACATGATTGCCTATTGCGATAAGCAAAACACAGTAGAGCATGAGATAGTAACAGGAGAATTAGATGAGATACTAGCTCAACAGCAGGAGTTAATATCCATCCGCGATGAGATGCATATGCAGAAAGGCTATGACAAAGATGTGCTAAAGATAATTGACAATGAGATAGAAGATATTGATATGATGTTTGGTGAGTATAAAGGTGGTGTGGGCACTGTTCCCGAAAAGCATTACATGTTCTTTGCCAGTTACCTTAAGCAAACCAACGTGAACCTACAAGTATTCTTGGATCATTAATAGGAAGAATGATATGGATAAAAAAGCTTTTGAAGCGGCAAAGCTGGAAATAGTCACCATTCTTAGTTCATTTCTCAAAAACTCCAGCGAAGAAAGTAAGAAGCTCGTGCGTGATAACACTGTTTACTTCATGGAAAGAATGCAGTGGATTGATGAGAGCATGATTAGTGGCAAGATGAATGATGAGCAAGCTGAAAAAGTGTTTCATATGAACAGACATGCCTTTGAAGCCATGGCATCAGCAGAGAAGCATATAAGTAAGGAAAACACAATCAAGCTTCTAAAGACAATAGCAAAGAAACTATTGGAGATGGCTGTTTCCCAAGGCTTAAAAGCTCTGTTGCTTGCTTTATAGCGTTTTGGCAAAAGGCAATTCTGTCTCCAATGCCTGGTTTTGAGCACTTAATGCTGTAATGGCGTGCAAGGGATCTCTTGAAATAGTTATTTGAGGAAGTGTGAATCTTGGGGTTGTGATTAATAATGCTGGAAAATGCCTTGACATATTTCAAGGAGCTACATTCATAAGCCGTTGTGAGTATTTTCGCGAATAGAGAGGCGAACATGAAGATAGATAGGATACAGATATCAAACTTCCGAGGGATTGATAGTTTTGAGCAGAGACTTGTTAATCCTGTTACTGAAGAGCCATTGAGTGTAGTTGTTTTTACAGGGCCGAATGGTTGTGGCAAAACAAGCATCCTTGAGGCAATAGTTATAACCCTAACGGTAAAAAAGACTAAGGACGATAAAGTATTTAGCAAAAGAAACGAGAGAAACGGCAATGATTATGCTATTTCCATTCACTTGCTTGATGGCAGTAATGAGTTATCAATCAACAAATCTACTTCCAAGCCTAACGAATTGCTAAGAATTAAACCAAAAGGCTTTGATCAAGTTGAATACTTTTCTTCTTGGAGAGAGCCCTTATTAAAAGGACCGTTATCCGTTACAATAGGAAAAAAGGGGAACCGTCCCCAGGATGTGGAATCTAACCGACTATGGAACCTGAAGCAGTTTTTAATAGATTCATACGTGGCAGATAACCTACCGAAAGATGTGAAATACAAGAATATATCGCATAAGAAAGCCGTTAATAGAATAGTAAAGGCATTCTCACATTTCTATCCCAACTCGGGTATTGATATAAAAATTGGTGCTGTAAGCGACAATGTAGAAGAAGGCTTTGATGTTTATATCAAATACCCCAATAGTGGTGATAATTACGTATCATTAGATGAACTTAGCTCCGGCGAGATTGAGCTGTTTTCGTTTCTCAGCACTATTATTCGCAAAGATTTGACGGATGGGATATTGCTGATAGATGAGCCTGAACTGCATCTTCACGTTTCCTGGCATAGAATATTTATCAATGCGTTAAGAGAATTGCTACCAACCACACAGATTATATGCGCAACACACTCAATTGAGATTATTGAATCAGTAAAAAGCTACGAGCGTTTCATAATTAAGAGTGATGATGACTATAAAGATGATACCATGGGTTTAGAGTGATGAATAGCAATAGTAACCTTAACAGAGCTTACCCACGGATCAAAGTATATGTAGAAGATTCGCTTACAAAGGAGTATCTCAGTATAATCTGGGCAGATTCCCTTTCTACACTCAATATCGATGTAGCTGGAAATGTAATTGCCGTAAGAAGCCTTGTTGCATACGAAAATGCTAACAAAGAAGCTTGTTGGGGTATAGTAGATAGGGATTATCGGTGGGATGCTCCAGCAAAGAAGTACAATATATTCACTCTTCGTAAACACGAGATTGAGAATTACCTCCTTGATGCTAAGGCAATTAGTAAATCGGATTTTAACGCCAAGCAAAAGCTTCCAGAAGATGCCATTCAGACCAAAATAGACTCTTTCATCAGAGATAATAAATTTTGGTTTGCTTGTTGTTACCTTCTATCAAAACTAAATCTATCAGTTACAGAACAGTTTCCGCCTAACCCTATTAGAACAAGAATCTTGGACGCACAAGCAATAATAGCCTATATCAACGAGAGTGGCTACCACCAGTCGGTATCGGAGAAACTGCGGACTATAGATCCTCAGCTAATTGCTGCGCATGTAAGTAAGATAATACAGGATATTGAAATGATTTATACCGATAACAAGCAACATGACTTGTTCTCCGGTAAGGAAGTGTTTCGGGATATTAGAGGCATACTGCCCGGTTCTAACTATGCAGATAGACAAACGATGGATATAGACCTTGCGAAAGAGATTGCGGATTACCAAGTTAAGGCAAAGCGTGTCCCTGAGGAGTTGACCTCCATAAAGGAAACGATACTAAACCAATAGGCTAGGGTTTTTGCGATAACCTAACATCGGGGGGTAATTGTGCACATAACGGCAGTTATGGTACTTGCATTAATATCTGACTTTTAATAATCTGTGCTTGTGGGGGGTGGAATGCCTTCGCTTCATATGCTATGAGTAGTATTTATTTCGTGAGGATTGAAAATAAACGGCAAATCTGTCCCAAAAAATGAGATCTGTCCCCCTATACATTATAGAAGCATGTATGTTCTTTGATGTATATAGGTGATTATACCCGTAGGTATGAAAGTGTAAGGGGGTGAGTGTGCGCGGTTGTTACAGCACCAAAAGAGTTCTTGACAGAAATCCTGTGCATTGGAATTTGACCATCTAAGCGGTCGGGATGTAGCGCAGTCCGGTAGCGCGCTCGGTTCGGGACCGAGAGGCCGGAGGTTCAAATCCTCTCATCCCGACCAGTTCTTTATTAACCTCAATCAATAATCTCCATAGGTGTAAAATAGCATGTCAGAGCCAAAACAGAAGTTTACGTATTATCTAAAGCTCCTTTATCCATTCATAAAGAAGGACCTCGGACTGCTGTTTTTTGGTTTGTTTGCCATGCTTATCACCTCCGGGCTAAGGCTGCTCCATCCGCTGATTCTGGCACGCATAATTGACCGCAGTATTCCGGATAAAAACATGCCTGAGATGTACAAATACGGGATGTTCTTTGTGGTGGTGGTGCTGCTTTCGGGCTTGCTTTCCTATTTACAGATCGTGCTGCTGTCCCGCCTGGGGATAAAGATAATCACCAAGTTCAAGGGTGACGTGTTCCGCCATCTGTTAAAGCTGCCCATTCCCTGGTTTAACAAGCAGCCGGTAGGTGAGCTTATTGCCCGTGTGGAAAGCGATAGCGAGCGGGTAAAAGCACTGTTTTCCGATCTATCCATCACCATTATCGGCAATGTGCTGTTCTTTTTCGGGGTGTTTACGGTGCTGTTTATCCGCGATTGGCAGATAACCATATATATCATGCCATTGGTGATTGTGTCCATCGTTGCCTACAGCTTCCTGATAAGGTACCTGTCCAAGTTCTATCGCCAGATACGCGAACGCTATGCCAATATAACGGCGAAGATTACGGATTTTGTGCAAGGTATGCAGGTGATTCAGGCACTAAACAAGCAGCAGAAAGTGATTGATGAGATCACGGCTGCTTCTGCCTCCAAGAAGGCGTTGGAGACCCGCACTTCTTTTATAGAATACGGCTCGCAAAGCATCTTTATGTTTATCTCTAATGTGCTGTTTGTGATTGTGATTATCAAGATTTCCGCTCCGAAGATAGTCGCTGGAACGGTTACGATCGGGACTTTGATCGTGTTCATTCAGTATATTTACCAGATGATTTGGCCCTTGATGCACATATCCGAGAATGTGATGCAGCTACAGCGTTCCTTTGTGTCCTTAAAACGCATTCTGGAACTGACGGGGCTGCCTACCGAGGAAGATGAGTTCAGAGGCACAACCATGCCGGTGTTCGAGCAGGAGATATGCTTCCAGAACGTGTGGTTTGCCTACAAAGACGAAGAATGGGTGCTGAAAGACGTAAGCTTCTGCATTCCTAAGGGTAAGAAGATTGCTCTGGTAGGTGCTTCGGGGAGCGGGAAAACAACCTCTGTTAGCCTCTTGTGCGGGTTCTATCCTGTGCAGAAGGGCAAGATAACTGTGGATGGCATTCCGCTTACTGAGCTGGAGTTCAGAGCCTGGCGGAGCAAGATAGGCTTGATCTTGCAGGATATATTCCTCTTCCCGGGCAGTATTATGGAGAATGTGCGCGTTTACAACGATAACATTAGCGTGAACCAGGTGAAGAAAGCTGTATCTATTGTGCAGTTGGATGATTTTATCGGGAATCTGGAGCACGGCTTGGATTCCGAACTCTCCGAACGCGGGCAGAATATCTCCCAGGGCGAGAAGCAGCTTATCAGCTTTGCCCGTGCACTGGCGTTCAATTCCGAGATTATCGTGATGGACGAAGCTACCGCCTCCATAGATCCGCAGACGGAAGCCAAGATACAACGCACGATGCAGAACGTGTTTGCCAATAAGACCGCCGTGGTGGTGGCGCACCGGCTTACCTCTGTGCTGGATGCGGATGAGATATTGTTCTTTAGCGATGGCGAGATTATTGCCAGAGGTACGCACAGCGAGCTTATGCAGAGCTCCCCGGACTACCATAAGCTGGTGGAATTGCAGCTATTGCAGCAGGAGAAAGCATGAACCGCAATATAGGCTGGATCATTACCCAGTGGAAGAAGCAGAAGTGGTTTGTGGTGCTGATGGTGGTGTTTACGCTTGCCTCTTCGGCGGTGTCCATAGCTTATCCCTGGGCGTTTAAGCTGCTGATAGACGTGCTGAAGGATATCTTGCTAAGCCCGGAGAAATACCCCACGCCTATGAAGGAAGTGAACCGGATTGTTATGCTGTTCCTGGCGATAGGGATGGCACAGCTATTCACAGGCTTCTATCCGGCTATCCGAGGCTGGGTGAATATCCGCTTTGAGCATAGCCTCAGGGTGTTCTACTTCAAGTTTATTGCCGATAAGGATTTCAGCTTCTTCCAGAAGTATAGGACTGGGGATATTGTAACCCGCTTAACGGATGATCTGTCGGATTACCCGAAGATAAGTTGGTTCTTGTGTTCCGGTATCTTTCGCGCCTTTAATTCCTTCTCGATGATAGCCTTTTCGCTGCTGGTGATGTTCAGTATTAATGTGAAGCTTACCTTTCTTTCCATCGCTCCGCTACCGCTGATGATGGTGGTGTTTTACTTCACGTCAGATAAGCTTTATGCCAACTTTAACCGCAACCAGCAGGCCATTTCGGCGATTAATAACCAGCTGGAAATGAGCTTCTCCGGTATCAGGATAGTGAAGAGCTTCGTGAGCGAAGAGAAGTATAACCGCTTCTTTGATACGGCTCTGGCACAGCGTTTTAAGACCGAAATGAGCATGGTGAAGCTGAATGCCGTGCTCTCCCTCATCTGGCAATATATAGATTACTTTGCGCAGATAGGGGTTATCATCTTTGGCGGATATATGGCGGTGAAGGGGCAGATTACGGTGGGGACGTTCTTCCTGTTCTACACCTACCTTTCCATGATGATCTATCCGCTTATCGACCTGCCCCAGCTCTTTGTATCCGGCAAGCAAGCTTTTGTGAATATAGACCGTCTGGAGGATATGAAGGACTACCCAACCTTCAATGACAGCTTTGGCATCGGTGATAAGATAAACAGCTTTAGTTCCCTTAGCTTCGATGGGGTAAGCTGCCAGTATCCGGACAAGCCGGAACCGGTGATTACCGAGTGCAGCTTCACGCTGGATAAGGGTGAGCGGATGCTTATTCTGGGCGCAACGGGAAGCGGGAAAAGCACTATTGCCAATCTGGTGTTAGGGCTGTTATTGCCCAAAGACGGCACCATAAAAGTAAACGGCACCAATATAGCTAATCTGGATATCCATGCTCTGCGTGATGTGATCGCCTATGTGCCGCAAGAGCCGTTGCTCTTCGGGGGAACGGTGAAGGATAACATCCTCTTTGCCGTGGGTGAAGCAAGCGAAGCTGAATATAACTGCGCCGTGCAGACTTCCCAATTAGAGGGTGAGATTGCAGGTTTCCCGGATAAAGACGGCACTCTGGTGGGTAACCGTGGTTTAGGTGTTTCCGGCGGACAGAAGCAACGGCTTACCATAGCCCGTGCCTTGATTAAACGCCCGCAATTGCTGATATTGGATGATATTACCGCCAGTCTGGATGCCGAGAACGAAGAGAAGCTGTGGCAGAGTATAGACGCCAATTACCCCGGTATATCTGCAATAGTGATCTCACACAGGCTATCCACGCTGCGTTATGTGAATACCATTCTATACATAGATTCACAGGGGAAAAGCCACAAAGGCACGCATGATGAGCTGGTGTTCAGCAACCCCGAATACCATGATTTCCTACACGAGCATTTGAAGAATAGCTAATTTAGATAAAGCCACCGAAGATCAACATGCAAGGACAGAGGCGCGGGAAAAGCACCATAGATAGTGCTGGACATAGCATTCTGCAAGCCTACTCTTAGCTCAAAATAGCGGTCTATATTAAAGCCACCCCATATATCTAAAGCCGTGGAAGCATCCAGGAGAATGGGGTTAACCGCATTGGCAGCATAATAGCCGGAGTGTCCGCTTAGCCCGAAACCAAGCACCAAAGCATTGTTGTAGGGCAGGTGGTAAAGCAGGTTTTGCGCGCTTTGGAAGCGGAATTCAGGGCTTTCGCACATGTTATCATCCGCCTTTGTCCACACCCAATAGGGCTGAGAAAGCAATTCCCAATTGCGCCAGTCTTGTTTAACATCCAGTGCCAATCTCACAAACAACTGTTCATCCGCATTGGTTAAAAGCGGTGTGGCAGCCTCTTGCACTACCTTCTTTGTCCCCACAGCCAGGAGAGAGGAAACCCCAAGCCACTCGTAGCGCAAATATGCTGCTGCCTCATGGCGGGTGGATTGATCCAGATAATCCAGCTCTGCATTAAGGTTGTATATATCCTGCACCTTCACAGCCGGTTCATCATGCCCTAACAAGGCTTTGCCATACACCCCGATATAGGAATCCCACACCGGTGAGCTAAGGTCTGCGAATACTCTACCTCTTTTCCAATCCAGATAATCTGCCTTAATATTTAGCCCTGCTGTCACATAGCTATCCCAGGCAAAGGATAGTTTATCGCGGTAGTTTTCCTGATCAAAGCTGCCTGTGCTTACATAGTTTCTATCCTGCCAGGTGCGTTCATAGGCAAGCTGATACCTGTATATCCCAGTATTACGCTGATGTGCAATGCTAAGCTGCGTGGTGCTATTCTCCAGGCGTTGGGCAAAACCGGTGTAATCCGATATTTCTTTGCTTTTCAGCACCTTAAGTTCCGCCAGCGGGTGCTTTACTGCTGCATATAGCTGCTGAACATCCTGGATAATCTTAAAATTCGTGGTTTGCCAATAAACCGGCAGCAGCTCGTTCATGGCGATATCTTTTTCCCAACTAGCAAGCTCCGCTTCCAGGGTGAACAAGCCGCTACTTGCCGTTATATAATGCTTCATAGAAGTTTCGGCTGCCAGGATATCCGTCCAGGAGCCATTCTGTACCAGCAGATCACCCTGATAACCCGAACCGGTAAAGCCTAACAGCTCACCCTTCTTAAAGCTAACTTTGGCAAACCTATGCTGGTAATCCCCAATCCCTCCATGGATAACCGATAAAGCCGGTGCAAAAGGATAGTTTATCACGCCATAATCTATCCTGCCAAACACATCCACAGGAGCGTATAAACTGCTGAACATACCATAATACATCGATGCAGAAAAGGCACTGCCAAGCTGCTCGAAGCCATGCCGGGAGGGCATCGTCATCCCGGGTCTGCCTATAAACTTATATCCCGCATGATAGATATCTCCAAAATCCGCTTGCATCGGCGCAACACTAAATACAGAAGCAGTGGGATTGCCACGATGCAAATCTAACCAAGCTTCGATTTCGGCTTTGCTTGCCCGTGCTTCCCTGAAAGCCACCGTATCAGGAACAGCTTCCACCACAAGGCTATCCACCTGCGCTAACAAGCTGCCACAGATAATCACAAAAGCTACAGCCAGCCAAGTTCGTGATAGCATTTTGCCGTCTCCAATATGTGTAGTTTCAGGTCTGGGTGGGGATTCCATCCAAGTATCTCTTTGGCTTTGCTTGGGTCGGCAAGCCAGCTCTCTGCCATGATTTCCTTCATTTTGTCCTTATTCATCAAAGTTGGTGTACTAAACACCTTGCCAAAGGCATCCACAACATAGAACAGCACCTTTGCAACAGGATTGGGAACTACGATGCGAATAGGGTTTTTATGCATTGCCAGAGCAATATAGGCAAGGACATCACGCTGGCGGTAAACCTGACCGTCTGTGGCAAAAAAAGTCTTGCCAAAAGCAACAGTATTTTGCAGGCATAAGCCTATAAATGCAGCCAGTTCATTTACATAGATCAAATTTATCAGCTTGTCTTCCTTGCCGATGCTGATGCTGAAACCGAGTTTTACCATCCTGAACAGGGAGAGAAAGTCTTTATCCCCATATCCATACACAGAGCAGGGACGGATGATTGTGAAGGGTTGCTTGCAGGTCTTGCGGATCAGCATTTCAGCAGCAAGCTTGCTCCTGCCATAACTGGTAAGCGGAGCAGGCATGTCGCTTTCCTTTACCGGAACATTGCCATAGCTGGGGCGCGATGCCGCCTGAGAGCTGACGTAAACAAGCTGGATGGGCTTATCAACAGAATTTATGGCAACGATGATGTTCTCCGTAATCCCCACATTGGCTTGCATCATTTGTTCATGATAAAGAGTTTTGGTTTTCCCCGCATTATGAATCACCACGTCACAATCCCTAAAGGCTGTATATAAGGCTTCAGCATTTCGATAGTCAATAATTACTGTGGGGACAAGGTGTTCCAATAATTGAGCTGTAGCCACAGAGCGAACGATGGCAAGGACTTCATGTCCCTCGGAGAGGAAATGTCTGATGAGGTTGCTGCCTACAAAGCCATTGGCACCGGTAATTGCTATCTTCATACATCCCCATTTGTTAATTTTGCGGGGGGCTTATTATTACCCGATTACTTGTTTATTAAAGTGTGGTGGGCGCTAAGGGACTCGAACCCCCGACCACTTGCGTGTAAAGCAAGCGCTCTCCCAGCTGAGCTAAGCGCCCACACTGTAAAACATTATACTGGTCGGGGTGAGAGGATTCGAACCTCCGACTCCCTGCTCCCAAAGCAGGTGCGCTAACCGGGCTGCGCTACACCCCGCAGTTGCACCCAAAAACCTGTGAGGGGGATTTCTGTCAATAACTTTCGCTTGACCTGCTTCTCCAGCACGTTGATCTTGCAGGCATTGCCCTATCATTGCCCACCCATTGCCCACAAAGAGGGGAATGAGTGGGCAATGATTGAGGATTGCTTGCATTCACTAAGCCTAAAGTCGATATGGCTTTCCCACTTGCTGAGTCTGGAGTCGATTTGGCTTCTCCAAACTACAAACTTATATCCCAATAACACCAGCCAAATGGACTACAGCGACCCACAGCCGCCGCTGTAGTCCATATCGCAGCAAAGATCACAGTAAAAGCAAACCTAACCAGGCGATATCGACTCCAGACTTGCATACGTGCTGCGATTTCACAATCTGACCTCACCTTGACCTCTCTTTGTGAGGTTAAGGTGAGGTGTGATAGAGGTGTGCTTGTAAGGAAGATGGCAATATAATGGGGGTTACAAAGCGGAAATCAGGATTTTGCGGATGCGCTTGGTGATTACCACCAGGAACAGGGTGAAACCGATCATGAGAGTGGAGAGAGAATTAATCGTAGTGATCGTCCCGCGGCGGATGGTGCCTTCCACATAGATGGGAAGGGTGTCAAAACCCCTACCGGAAGTGAAGAAGGTGATGATGAAATCGTCTATGGATAGCGTGAAAGCAAGCAGGGCAGCAGCAATAATCCCCGGCAACATAAGCGGGAACTTGATCCTCCAGAAGATATAGCCTGGCTTTGCGCCAAGATCCATGGCAGCTTCCACCAGAGAGTAGTCAAAACCCTCCAGGCGGGAATTGATGACGATCACCGTGTATGAGATGCAAAAAGTTATATGTGCGATCAATACGGCAAACATACCGGTGTTTACGCGGGTAAAATTGAACAGCAATGCCAATGATACCCCCATCAGGATATCAGGAATCACCAAAGGAACGTAGATTAACGCGGAGATCAGCTTGCGTCCGCTGAACTTCTTATTTTCCAAGCCCAAGGCAGTTAGGATACCGAAAACAGTGGAGACCAGGGTGGAAAGCCCGGCTATTAGCATGGTGTTCCAGAAGGCTTGTTTGATGGTATCATTCTCCCACAATTGGGTGTAGTATTTAAAGGTGAAGCCTCTCCAGCCGGTGATTATCTTGGCATCATTGAAGCTGAAGATTACCAGAATTACGATGGGGATATACAGAAAGGTCATCACCAGGCTGAAGGCAGTTAGATTCAGCCCTTTATAGAATCCGGATGCGGAGAAACGCTTCATGCCATCCGCCGTGATTTATGGTGCCGGTACAAGGCAAACAGCAATATCAGCAATACCGCCACAAAGAATAGCAAGGTAAGCGACAAAGCCGATGCCATAGGCCAGTTGCGGGGGATGTTCTTTATCTTATAGGTGATCACCTGCCCCAGGTACAGCGTCTTCT
>CAYSGM010000025.1:0-28740 GCA_964430595.1 uncultured Candidatus Cloacimonas sp. | reverse complement strand
CTCCCCGGATCGCCCCCCGCAGGAACGCTTCCCGCAAAGTGCCGGGGCGTCGCCGCTCCTCCGGTGGCCATGGTGCTCGCCAAGAAAATCAGCACGCCAATCCAGATCCGTATCGCCGGGGTCATTTTTTTCCCGCCTTTCTCTCAAGATCACGCATTTCTTCAAGGGCACATGGTCGCCTGGGCCGACGTTCTTCGGGATCTCCGTCGGGGTTTGGGCGAGGGGGTTAGGGTTCCACGATGACCACCGTCCCCGCTTTCACCGCCGATTTCACCTTCTCCAGATCTTCATTGGCCAGGCGAATGACGCCCCCGGTGCTGTTTTTCCCCACCAGAGCGGGGTCGTGGGTGCCGCAGATCCCCAGTCCCTTCCAGGATCCCGCCTTCAGGCGGAGAAACCAGGGGCCGAAGCTCCCCGGCACGGGACCCTTGCCGTCCTTGTTTTTGCAATACGGCATGGTGGGGAATGTTCCGCCCCAGATGCTGGAGCAGCCTGTGGCGTTGGCAATTATCATGCGGTCGCCAAAGAGCTGGGTGAGTAGCTTTATGTATGGGGTTTCGCCGCAGCCGGCGCATGCACCGGAGAACTCCAGCAGGGGCTGCTTGAACTGGCTGCCCTTTACTGTGCCTTCCTTGAAGCTTGCCATCACGTCGCTGGGCAGGGCATCAAAGTATTCGTAGTTGGCTTGTTCGCCTTTGGCGCGTTCGTCCTCGATGGGAGTCATCACCAGCGCGGATTTGGGGCATTCGTTCACGCAGACGCGGCAGCCTTGGCAATCGTCTATGTATATCTGGATCTTGTATTGGTAGCCTTCTGCGCCGGTGGCTTTCAGGGTGTTGAAGCTGGCGGGTTTATCGCCAAGGTCTTCATCTTTAGCCAGTTTGGCACGGATGGCGGCATGGGGGCACACAAAGGAGCATTGGTTGCACTGGATGCAGTTTTCGGCGATCCAATGCGGCACCGTGGCGGCTACACTGCGCTTTTCCAGCTTGGCAGTCCCACTTGGCACATAGCCGTCCAAGGTCATTTCGCTAACCTTTATCTGGTCGCCCATTTCGCGCATGATAGGCTCTATCACTTGGTTGGTGAAGTCGTCCATGCCATCCGGCACGAGCTTCTTCTTGGCAGTGCTGCATGCGGGTAAGGTAGCAGGCACATCAATCTGGACAAGGGCTTCGTTCACTTTATCCACGGCATTCAGATTCATCTGGACTATTTCCTCGCCCTTGCGTCCGTAGGTTTTCTTGATACTGGATTTGATAAGTGCTATGGCTTCCTCGCGTTCCAGCACACCGGAGATAAGGAAGAAAGCGGTTTGCATCACGGTGTTAACTCTGCCGCCCAGTCCAACTGCTTCGGCTATCTTCAGACCGTCGATGTTAAAGAAGCGGATATTTCTTTTAATAATGGTTTCCTGCATGGCACAGGTAAGTTTCTCGAAGGCTTCAGCGCTGTCCCAGTTGGAGTTCAGCAGGAATACGCCATTCTCTTTGATGCCGCCCAGGATGTCGAATCTGCCGATAAAGGCTTGGTTGTGGCAGGCGACAAAATCCTCGCGGGTAACCAGATACTGGCTGTGAATGGGGGTCTTGCCAAAACGCAGGTGGCTTCTGGTGGTGCCGCCGCTTTTCTTGCTGTCGTACTGGAAATAGCCCTGCACGAACATATCTGTGTGGTCGCCGATGATCTTGATGCTGTTCTTGTTGGCGCCCACGGTGCCGTCTGAGCCTAAGCCCCAGAACTTGCAACTGATCGTGCCTTTAGGAAGGGTGCTGATCTCTTCGGTGATTGCAAGGGAAAGGTGGGATACATCGTCATCTATGCCGACTGTGAAGCCGTGGAAGCCGTTAGCAGCCACGTGCTTGTAAACGGCAAGCACCATGCTGGGGGTGAATTCCTTGCTGGATAAGCCATAGCGTCCGCCGATGATGTGCAGGTCGCTTCTGTCTTTGAGGGCGGAAACAATGTCCAAATACAGGGGTTCGCCGATGGATCCGGGTTCCTTGGTTCTATCCAGCACGGCGATGTGTTTCACGCTGGCAGGCAGGGAATTGCGGAAATCTTCCACGCTGAAGGGGCGATACACGCGCACTTTAACCATTCCGAGCTTCATGCCGCGTTCTTTATTAAGATAGTTGATGGCTTCTTCGATTGTCTCGCAGCCGCTGCCCATGGCGACTATCACGCTTTCTGCCTGCGGGTGACCCACATAATCGAACAGCTTGTAATCGCGTCCGATGACGGCGCTAACCTGCTTCATGGTATCGGCGATGATGCCGGGGGCTTTGTCATAGTATAGATTGCTGGTTTCGCGTCCCTGAAAATATACATCCGGGGCATGCTGACCCACTTTGATGCGGGGCTTGTCCGGGCTTAAAGCACGCATGCGGAAGGCTTCGATCAAGTCGCCGTCATCCAGCTCCGCCATGGTTTCGTAATCTATCACGTCTATCTTTTGCAGTTCGTGGCTGGTGCGGAAACCGTCGAAAAATACGAGGAAGGGGATGGAGGTTTTCATCGTGGCAAGCTGTGCCACCACGCCCAAATCCATCACTTCCTGAACGCTGTTGCAGGCGATAAGGGCAAAACCGGTGTTACGCGCGCTCATCACGTCGCTGTGGTCTCCAAATATGGAGAGAGATTGTGCCGCCAAAGAACGGGCGGTAACGTAGAAAACGGTAGGCAACATCTCGCCGGCGATCTTGTGCATATTGGGCAACATCAGCATCAAGCCCTGCGAGGCTGTAAAAGTTGTGGTAAGCGCGCCGGCGGAAAGAGAGCCGTGCACTGCGCCGGCAGCACCGGCTTCGGACTGCATCTCGATCACATCGACCGTGGTGCCGTTAATATTCTTGCGTCCTTCCGAAGCCCAGGCATCGGAAAGCTCGCCCATGGTGGAAGATGGCGTGATAGGATATATCGCCGCCACTTCAGCGAAAGCGTATGCAACATGAGCAGCAGCGGTATTGCCGTCCATGGTGGCTTTTGTTTGTTTAGCCATTTGGTGTAACTCCTTGTTTTATATCTTGTTAATAAAATCCACTTCTTTCAGAGACATAGATTTGAAGTGCGGTTTATGTCAATCTATTTATCCCCGAACCCTAACATACTGTCTCCTGAATCAGTTTGCTCTATCAAACCTCACCTTGACCTCTCTTTGTGAGGTCAAGGTGAGGTTTGATAGAGGTGTGCAAGCAAGGAGGCAGCATTTTTTCCTTTACAAGTTTTGAAGGTTGGTTTTTGTTGCTATTGGGAGAATATCGTATGTTGCCAGAGCTAAGAAATAGTAAACAATATCAAACGCGCACCTATCGCAATGTGCAGAAAATGGTGTCTATGGGCGTTAGCACCCGGATTCCGCATACCAGCCTGGCGAAAGATATTACCAACAGCGTGTTGCTTAGCTTTATCAAAGAAGATGCCGAGGTAGCAAACTTGCAATCCTGGGTAGCCACAAAGATAGATCAATGCACCGAAAGCCATATCTCCGAGCTGTGGCAATACTGCTATGCCTATGCCCTGATGCTGCTGAAAAACGAGGATAGCGCGCAGGAAATCACCCAAACCGTGATGATCTCCCTTATCCAGTCCCACCAGCCGGTGATGTTCGTTAAAGCCTGGCTGAAAAGCGCAGTGAACAACCAAGCCATGCTCTTCCTAAAGATGCAGAAGCGGGATAGTGCGCTATATACAACGCTGGTAACCGAGAATCAGGCAGTGCGCCAACCTATCCCCAACAGCGATGCAGAGCTGGAATCCCAACTGGGCGAAAAAGAAGTAAGAAAGTTGCTTGGCAAAGAGGACTATCAAGTATTTGCCGAACTGAAGAAATTCCCCTCCCTAAAGGCTTATGCCAAGGCAAATGACATCAGCTACAGCAAGGCTAAGGAAACTAAATACCATATTTACACAAACTTAAAAGCACGCTATTTGAAGAAACAAGGTTGGGCTGATACCCCTGAAATATTGGATTATCGCCAGATGGTGAATATCAAGCGCTTTCTGGATACTTTACTGGAGCATGCTTTGGCCGGAGATTTTTCCAGGGTGTTCCACTATGCCGATAAAGCTATGCTGCCCAGGCTGGCAAGAAGCTTTGCCGGCGTTAAGGAAGTTACCGACTGGGGTATCCACATGACCCCCGATGGCAGCTTCGATGTGTACATCGTGGACATAAGCAACGAAGTAATGCCAACCACTATTAGTATGACTATCTCCCTGAATAAGGCTAATTACATAAAGATTATCAGCTGCAAGAATCTGGAGCTGATGGCGATCATAGACGAGGACGTTTTAGGACCATTACCTTTAGAGAAAGGGCGTTGCACGCTCAGTTTAGACCAAATCAAAGCCTACTTATAAAAAAATATCCCCCTATTTTACAATAAGTTACAGAGATTCTGGTTAACCCTTTTCAAATAGCGGAACTAATCTATAAAAACAGGAGTTCCGAAAATGAAAAAGTTAATAATGATCTCTCTGCTGCTGCAAATCCTAATTGCACCCATCGCAATTTATGCTACCGCCCAGGAAGACGCCGATCTGCGCAGCTTACCCGAATACACCGGCAGTATAAACGATCCTGACTGCACCGTTGTAAACGACTCCAAGGACTATGTTGTCGTATATTACAAAGGCAAATACTACGTCATCAAAAAGTAAAGACCACAAGGGGGAACCAGTGGAACAACAATGCGCGAGACATGAAGACAACACCATGTCCCATTTAATGGATGGACAGCTCATCGCCCAATACATAAACGCTGATGTGAACAGCGAGAAGTATGCCGACGCTAAAGCCGAACTGGAAAGACGCCGCTATCGCCTGGAACAGATAATCCTGAACATGAATACCAGAAACAGGGTTCTATAGAGCAGAATAGCATTCTCTTCCAACCAGCGTGCTAATGACAGCATAGTGTCACCGGGATTCTGATGCACACATGCTTCACTTTGCTAAGCTAAGTGCACGCCCCATTACGGGAATAACAGACGTTTTGTCTGTTCGTGCTGCTGCCGGAGCGGAGGTCTGCTTATTTGCAAATAAACTGTAATGCTAGCTTAAAAATCCTTTTCCAGCTTAGCAAGATCTATCTTTTCCACCAGGGATTTCATGATATCCGCACTGCTGAGGGCGTAGCCTTCCACAATTATGCTTATCTTTTCCCCCACCTGAACGGTCAGTTTGCCCTCGCCGTCGCTGAATTCCTGTGTTCCGCTGTAGCCCGCTATGCGCACTGTCTTGCTTGCGGTGCCGCCGCCGTAGCCGGAGAACATTTGCCCCAGAGCCGCCAATCCTGATGCTGCTCCCATCACTCCGCCCACGCTGATAGTAAGGCTAAGGTTGGGGGTATTGCCGTCGCTGTCTTCCTTGGTACTGCTGTATTTTCCCACTGCTGCCACAGCATTAGCACTGCCGAGTATTGCTCCCATGTTTCCCAGACCCTGTGCGTTCTTCTCGTCCACGCTGTAGCCTGCGGGCGCATCGGGAAGATAGGTTACCAGCTTCTCGGAAAGTATCTCGCTGATCTTGCTGGAGGCATAGTTTATCTCATCTTGGGCTTTGGGATAGTTTTCCGCCTGAAGGAACTTCTTGGCGTTCTCTAGGCTCTGAATTGCTTCGTCCTTGGCGGTTTGCGCCGTCAATGCCAAACATACGGAAATTACGATGACACAAAGGATAATCTTTTTCATTATATACTCCTGCTAGTGTTTTTCTAATAATCCCGCACGGCAGCATTGTGTCAAGCATTTTGTCTGCCCGCGGCTAAGAAATACCTTGACGTAATCTCCGCTTCCAAAACAGACTTTAGAAAAACGTATGGAAGGTATCTGATGCGTAAAATAATTATCTTATGCCTGTGTCTGGGCGTATTCGCAGGGCTGGGCGCAACGGTTTGCTACAGCGATTCTTTGGCAATGGCGGCAAAATCCGGCAACGCCCAAGCCCAATGTGAGCTTGGCTATGCCTACAACGAAGGCGTTGGCATTGAGCAGAACTATGACGAAGCCATCGTATGGTATGTCAAATCCGCCAAACAAGGCAATGCCGAAGCGCAGTTCGCTCTGGGCAGGCTGTATTACCGTGGCTTTGGGGTTGGGCAAGATTACGCAAAAGCGGTAAAATACCTGCGCCCTGCTGCGGAGCAAAAACATGCCTGGGCGCTATGGTTCATGGGCGATGCCTATGTAAACGGCTACGGTTGCCCCAAGGATGATAAAAAGGCGTTCGCATCCTACCTGCTGGCGGCGGAACAGAGGCTTGCCGATGCGCAATTTATCGCCGGAACGATGTATTACGAGGGCAAAGGCGTCAGCCCGGACCCCATGCGTGCCTATGCCTGGATAACTACTGCGATGAAAAACTGCACGGCGGATGATTATGTGATATATTCGGATTACCAAAGGACCCAGTGGGAGGTGGAAAACAGCATGAGCCCCGAACAACTGGAACAAGCCAATGCGCTGCTAAGCTCCTGGGGAGATAACTATAAAGCAAGGGAATGATAACACAATGCGAGGATAGGTAAGCGCTTTCCAGAAACGTAAGAATGTCCTTGACGAAAACGGGAACATATACAACGCTGGCGTCTGAGATACACTTTGATAGCAAGGAGATTTATGCATGGAAGCCGAATTATTAACAATCAAGGAAGCGAGCCTATGGGCAAGCGATTTCTTAGGGAAAAGCGTATCTTCTTCAAATATCTCCTATCTTGTCCAATATGGCAGAATCAGGAAGTTTGGAGCAAATGGCTCTACCCAAATTGACAAACACGATCTGATTGCATATTATAAAAGCTACAACGGCAAGCGCGAGAACGACTGGAAAGACAAGCTTGGCAGCGATTTAAACTGGGCATTATCCTTTGACCACTTAAGGGAAGTGGATACAACGAAGCATGTTCACAGATTGCACCCTTATAAAGGCAAATTTATCCCCCAATTAGTAGAATATTTCCTGGATGAACACGTGGATGAATATAAAAAGGAAGTGTTTTTCCATCCGGGCGACATTGTCCTTGATCCTTTCTGTGGTAGTGGTACAACTTTGGTACAAGCATCAGAACTTGGGATTAATGCCATTGGGATTGATGTGTCAGCATTCAATGCGTGTATCTCAAATACTAAAGTAATACGTTACAATCCAGTGGAGCTACTTTCTGAGGTAAAACAAATTAGCAAGGCACTTAGGCTATATCTGACCGATAATAACACCCTTGCCTTTGAAGAGAAGGTTCTGGAAGAACTCGGCAAATTCAACAAAGAGTACTTCCCTGTTCCAGAATTCAAGTATAAAGTTCAGAATGGGATTATTAACGGTGACGAATGGGGAGCACAAAAAGAAGCGGAATTCCTCCCTATATTTTACCGCATAGTGGACGAATATGGTATTAAGCTGCTTCAATCTGATAACCGGAGTTTTTTAGGCAAATGGTATTCTGAGCATATCCGAAGTGAGATTGATTTTGTTTTTGGCAAGATCAAAGCTGTGCAAAAAGTGGAGCTAAAAATGATCCTAAGCATCATCCTCAGCAGGACAATGCGCTCCTGCCGTGCTACCACTCATGCGGATTTGGCAACTCTGAAAGCGCCTGTTACCACAACATACTATTGTGCAAAACACGGAAAGGTATGTAAACCACTGTTCTCTATCTTGAAATGGTGGGATTTTTACGCTCAAGATACAATAAACAGACTTCAGCAATTTAGCAAACTGAGAACACCTACCCATCAGCTTTGCTTAACTGGGGATAGCCGCAGTATAGTTATTGAAGAAAAACTGATACCTCGAAACCCGCAATTGGCATCTGAGCTAAAGACTAAGAAAATCAAGGGGATATTCTCTTCTCCACCCTATGTGGGGTTGATTGATTACCATGAACAGCATGCCTATGCTTATGATCTTTTTGGTTTTGAACGCAAAGATGATCTGGAGATTGGTCCACTATTCAAGGGACAAGGCAAAGAAGCCAAACTATCATACACAAAAGGCATTGCAGATGTTCTGATAAACTGTAAAAGTTACTTGGCTGAGGACTATGATGTGTTCCTGGTAGCAAATGACAAATATAATCTGTATCCCACTATAGCCGAGTTATCTGGAATGAGAATAGTAAACCAATACAAACGACCAGTACTGAATAGAACCGAAAAAGATAAAGGGGCGTATTCAGAGATAATATTCCATTTGAAGCAGAAAGAGGAGTAATAATGGGGTTGACGCAAGAAACTAAACAGACACTTATAAACGTGCTAAAAGTAAGCTTGACCAGAAAGATGCGAGATTACCAACCAGAGACTTCATATATGCCATTTCACACAAGATTATTAGGTAGGGATAGAATGGCATTGTTTTCGTTTATCCAGTCCTTGAACACTAATTTTGGAACAAGTATGTTTGAACCTGCAGCAAAAGTAATTGCCTTTAATAGATTTGAGAATGCTGTTATTCATAGTCAAACCCCCAATTTAATAAGTTCCGAAGCACAACTTGTGATTCAAGAAATTGTAGAAAATCTTCGGTCTTCGCGAACAAGACCTGATAAAATATCTGAGCTTGCAGCTATTAGAGAAGTATGTAGAAGTGGCAGTATGAACCCTATCACTCCAACCGTCGTTGATCTTCTTGTTAGCAATCAAGATGGCACTATCTATATGTTTGATCTTAAAACAGCAAAGCCCAACAAAGGTGGATTCCAAGAGTTTAAGCGGACACTACTTGAATGGTCTGCAGTGATTCTTGCTGAAAATCCTGACGCAGACATTCATACCTGCATAGCGATACCGTATAATCCATATCATCCAAGACCCTACAGTCGTTGGACTATGGCAGGGATGCTGGATGTGGATCATGAGCTAAAAGTAGCTGAAGAGTTTTGGGATTTCTTAGGCGGAGAAGGGAGTTTTACAGATTTGTTAGATTGCTTTGAGATAGTTGGCATAGAAATGAGAGAAGATATCGACAGTTACTTTGGCAGGTTTGTAGAAAAAAAATAAGCACAGGCTTATCATCTTGCAAATAACAGGTTTGCATCTTCCTTGTACGATATCACAAAAAGATTTCTTCCAAATCTGTCCCAAAATCCGGTTTTTGTCCCCCATACACTATAGAGGTTGGCAAATTGCGAATTAAGTGAACAGATTTCGCTTGACAATTATTGCCTTCCTGCCATAAGGAATGATGTGCTGTAAACGCACGCACGAGGAACACATAAATGAAAGAAGGCTTCATCCCAAAGAACGATTTCCACTCCATCTTCTTCTCCGATAAGGCGGAAGAATGCAGTAACGAGATAAAATCACTGTTTTTGAACCACCTGGAATACTCTTTGATAAAGGACACCACCACCGTAAAGCCATGGGACGTGTATTACGCTCTGGCGCTTAGCCTGCGGGACAGGCTGATAGAGCGCTGGCTGCGCACCCAATACGAATACCGCAAGCAGGACGTTAAAAAGGTTTATTACCTCTCCATGGAGTTCCTGATCGGCAGGTTGCTTGGCAACAGCCTGATAAACCTGGATGTGTACAACGAAAGCTATGACATGCTGAAGGAAATGGGCTATGCCATGGAGGACATCGTGGAGATGGAGCCCGATATGGGGCTGGGCAACGGCGGGCTGGGCAGGCTGGCGGCTTGCTTCATGGATTCGCTGGCAACGCAGGCTTACCCCGCTTACGGCTACGGCATCCGCTATGAATTCGGCATCTTTAAGCAGCTTATCGTGCAGGGCTATCAGGTGGAAGAGCCCGACCACTGGCGCAAAAAGGGCTGCCCCTGGGAGATTAAGCGTCCGGAGATCACTTACCGCGTCCGTTTCGGCGGCAAGGTGGTAAGCGAGGAACAGACGGACGGCAGGGTGCTGCACCGTTGGGTTGATACAGAGGACGTGATGGCGGTTGCCTGGGACATCCCCGTGCCCGGTTACAAGGTGGATAACGTTAATAATCTGCGTTTGTGGCAGGCGACGGCTACGGATGAATTCGATTTTGATTACTTTAACAGCGGCGACTATGTGAAAGCCGTGGAGAAAAAGAATATCTCCGAGAACATCAGCAAGGTGCTGTATCCCAACGATAACGTGCATCTGGGGCGGGTGCTGCGCCTAAAGCAGGAATACTTCTTTGTGTCCTCCACCTTGCAGGATATCTTTGCGCAGTGGAAGCAGGATCACGATAACTTTATCAACCTGCCGGACAAGATTGCCGTGCAGCTTAACGATACGCACCCTGCGCTTGCCATTCCGGAAATGCTGCGCATCCTGATAGATGAGGAACGCCTTAGCTTCGAGACTGCCTGGGAGATTACCCGCAAGTGCTTCTCCTACACGAATCACACGGTACTGCCCGAAGCGCTGGAAAAATGGAGCGTAAGCCTGTTTGAGGAGCTGCTTCCGCGCCATCTGATGCTTATTTACCAGATAAACAACACTGTGCTGGCAGAGGTTACGCGCCTTTACCCGGGGAACATTATCAAGATGCGTAACATATCCATTATCGAGGAATCGCGGGAGAAAAGCCTGCGCATGGCACAGCTTGCCATCCACGGCTCGCATACGGTGAACGGAGTGGCGGAACTGCACACGCAGATTATTAAAGAGCGTATCTTCCCAGACCTGTTTGAGATGTACCCCGATAAGTTTCAGAACAAGACCAACGGCATCACCCCGCGCCTGTGGCTGCACACCTGCAATCCGCAGCTGGCAAGCCTGATCTCGGAGCATATCGGTAATGCCTGGGTGCGCAATCTGGAATACATCAAGGGCATCGAGAATTATATCGACGATGCCGATTTCAGGGCTACTTTCTTCGAGATTAAAGGCATAAACAAGAAAGCGTTAAGCAAGTATATCTACCGCGAGACGGGCATCCGCACCCGCGCGGACAGCATCTTCGACGTACAGATTAAGCGTCTGCACGAGTATAAACGCCAGCTTCTGAACGTGCTTGGTACCATTGCCCGCTATCAGAGGATAAAAGCAAATCCTGCGGGGGATTATGTGCCGCGCACGGTTATCTTCGCCGGTAAGGCTGCGCCGGGCTATTTCCTGGCGAAACGCCTGATAAAGCTGATAAACAATCTGGGCGAAGTGGTGAATAAAGACCCCGATATCCACGACCGCTTAAAAGTGGTGTTTATGCCCAACTATACCGTGTCTCTGGCGGAAAAGATAATCCCCGCGGCAGACCTTTCCGAGCAGATATCCACGGCGGGCTACGAAGCCAGCGGAACAGGGAACATGAAGTTTGCCCTGAACGGCGCCCTGACGCTGGGCACCCTGGATGGAGCCAACGTGGAAATGGCGGAAGAGATCGGTGCGGAGAATATGTTCATTTTCGGAATGAATGCACAGGAAGTGCTGGAACTAAAACACAACGGTTACAATCCCTGCGCATATTACGAGAGCGATCCCGAGCTGAAACGCGCGGTGGATTCCCTGATCGACGGCAGCTTCGATGATGGCGAAAAGGACGTGTTCCTGCCCATCTGGAAGTCTCTGATCGAAGAGGGCGATACCTACTGCCATCTGGCGGATTTCAGGGCGTTTCTTGATGCCTCCATACAGGTGGACGAGCTGTATCTGCAGCGGGATGAGTGGGTTAAGAAAGCTATTATCAACATTGCGCGCATAGGGAAGTTCTCCAGCGACCGAGCTATTTACGAATACGCCCGCGATATCTGGCATGTGGAACCTCTGCAACTGGATTTCCATTGATATGAAACACGCGCCGCACTGCTGCATCGGGCTGTTGATAGGCTTGCTTATCCTAGGTGCGATGCAGATGCATGCGGAAATAGTAATAAACGAGCTTTACTACGACCACCCAGGCACGGATACCGGCTTTGAGTGGATAGAGCTGTTCAACAACGGTAGCGAGAATATCCAGCTTCAGGACGCTAAGATTCTGGCGGCAGGCTCAGTGTGGGAGGTCCGGTATACGCTTCCGGCTTTTGTATTGCGTCCGGGACGCTATCTGCTGATATGCGAGAGTAATGTCCCCAACGCACAGTTAACTGCCTCCCTGCGCTTTGAGAACGGCGATACCTGCACGGACGGAGTGCGCTACGTAAGCCCGGACGGCACTTATACGGACACAGTGCTGTACTGCACGCCAAATACCCACAATCTTAGCGGAGACAGCGGTACGGTGGGCACCAGTTTCGCGCCTGATGTAGAGGCGGGAAGTTCTCTTGCCAGAGCCTTTGACGGGGCGGACAGCAATGACAGCGCAGTGGATTTTGTATCTGAAAGCAGCCCTACTCCCGGCTTGCCAAACCGCCTGAGGTGCGACTATGCCTTGCAGCATCCGGCTATTATTTATGAGGATGGCTATGCGGAGGTGAGCGTGTGGATAAAGAATTTGAGCGCCTTCAGTCCGGGAAGCTATGCCAGCTTTAGCATTAAGCAAGACGGCAGCGTGCTTTATAATGCAGAGATATCTCCTATCCCGGCACAGGATTCATTGCATGTGCAGGCGGAGTTCTTCTGCGCTGAAACCCCATTACTAATACAAGTGGAGCTGGATGATGATCCTAATACCGCTAACAACAGCCTAAGCATCACCCCCACCGGAGAAACACAGCAAAGCCTGTATATCAGCGAGTTTCTTGCCGATCCGGACAGCGGTAATCAGGAATGGGTGGAAGTGTATAGCAGCGTCTCTGCCCGCACGACAGCTACTAAGCCTGTAATCTACACGATAAAAGACTCTTCCAATGGCAGTATCAGGTTCACATTGCCTTCAGATATTGGTTACTACGTCATCTGCCAAAGCCCTGCCACCATGCTTGCCCGCTATCCCGCTTGCCCTGCGGAAAGGGTGATAACCGCCACAAGCTGGACAAACCTGAATAATGACGGCGACTATCTTGTTTTGCATGCGGCTGATATGGTATTGGATTCCCTGGTTTACACAGAGGATGAGATATTAAAAGGGGTATCCCGGGAGCGCTATCAGGATGATGAGGGAAACATAAGATGGCATAACAGCTTCAGCAGCAACGGCGGAACCCCAGGACAGGCAAACAGCAACATCCCCGAGTTAGAACTGCCCGAGCTTGGCAGCATCAGCCTCAGCGGTAGTCCCTGTAAAGCCAATGCCGGAGAGAGCATCAGTATTGCCTACAACCTCCAAGCCCCAAGCAACCGCGTATCCTGCAAGATCTTCGATCTGCGCGGAGTAAAAATACGCACCCTGGCAGACAACACCCTTTGCACCAACACAGGTATACTGTATTGGGACGGACGCACACAGGAAGGTGCTTTCGCAGCCCGTGGACTGTACTTTGTGCTCTGGGAAGCTCAGGCGGATAGCGGCGGTAAGATCATGCGCAAGCAGCTTACCGCGGTAATTAGGGATTAAGACTATTTACTGGGAAACCAGGGTATAAAAGAACTTGTTCTCTTGATATATGCCTGATATTCGGGGTTATCAGTATACTTCTTTTCCAGCAATGGCACACCGGATACCTTAAGCAGCAGAGTAGTTATCACCACCGGGCTTAGCACTGCTATCCATCCCCAATCCCCGCTAAGAGCAATTAAGAATATCCCCCACCACATCACGGATTCTCCAAAGTAATTCGGGTGGCGGGTGTATTTCCACAAGCCAAAATTCATTACCTTACCTTTATTGGTGGGCTTCTGCTTGAACACAATCATCTGGTAATCGCCAACTGTTTCAAAGATAAAGCCAAGCACCCACAAAAGCAATCCTGCCACATCTGCTATACCAATGCCATGCTTGCCCAAACCACCAAACATAAACAGCGGATAAGCTATCAAAAGCATAAAGAAACCCTGTAGAATAAACACTTGCAGGTAACTGCGAATTACCCACTGCTTACCCCAGTCGCGCCTCCATTTGGCATAGCGGAAATCCTCCTGTTTGCCCTTGTTGCGCAGGTAGAGGTATATCGCCAAACGCATTCCCCACAAGGCAACCAGGCCGCTTACCAGCAGCCTGCGCCAATGGTAATCCGGCACCAGTAACAGCAGCATCACAGAGATAACGATGAAGCCCACACCCCATGCTACATCCACGATATCGTTTCGCTTCAGCAGCATCGCCAGCCCAAACATCAGGTTCATATACACAAACACGGATGCCACAGCTATAAATACTTCATTCAGGTATGTCATAAGCCACTCCCACGCCTACCGTCCCCAGTCCGTTATGCACGCCCACCACGGGTGAAAGGGAGCTTATGTATGCCGGTTTCTTGCCAATCAAAGCGGTTAAGCGCCTAGAATATTCTTCTGCCCTTTCAGGCGCATCGGCATGCACAATGGCATATTCCCACACCTTTTTATGCTTAATTTCCCCGGCAATCATGGCAATTATCTTGTTCATATTACTGCGTCTGGAAAAGCTTTTACCAATCGGCAGTGCTTTACCCTCTTTATCCAGAGACACGATCGGTTTCAAATTCAGCAAGGTGGCAAGCATCCCGGTAAGGGGTTTCACCCTGCCTCCGCGCACCATGTATCTTAAGGTATTGATGTCCGTTAATATCCTGGTGTTATCTATCCACTTTTCGCTATTGGCAACTATGTCATCGTGGCTCATGCCGGCTTCCACAGCCCTGGCAATGCGCAGCACCACCAATCCTTCCGTAACCGATAGCTGCCGGGAGTTTATCACGCTAATCTTATCGTCCTTGCGTTGATTAACCAGCGCAAGGGCGTTCTGATGCACTCCGCTGAGGCGATCCGAGACAAACACCGCGATACTTTTCTCATAATGCGAGGCTGTAAAATCCATAATCCCTTTCAGCGTCATGGGCGAAGGCTGCGAGCTTACCGGATGTGCATGATCGCTTTTCAGCAGCTTGTAAAAGCCTTCTGCCTTCAGGGTTAGCCCATCCAGATATTGCCTTTGCCCAAACGCGATCCCGAAGGGAACTCTGGCGATCTGATAAGCGTCCAGTATTTCCAGCGGCAGGTCACAGGCAGTGTCGGTAATAATCCCTATCTTGCTGTTGCGGTTGTTGCTTATCTGATGCTGTCGCAGCATGTCATCCACTTTCACATAACTTATCTCGCTTAGTTTCAGCAGGGCTTCGTAAACTTTATCAGGCTCTTTGGTATGGATATGTATGTGCAACTTTTCCTTCGCTCCCGCCAGGATTATGGAATCCCCAAAACCGCCAATCACCCCTTTCACAGAGG
Organism: uncultured Candidatus Cloacimonas sp.; assembly: GCA_964430595.1. Lineage (GTDB taxonomy): Bacteria > Cloacimonadota > Cloacimonadia > Cloacimonadales > Cloacimonadaceae > Cloacimonas. Next base: position 13,564 of record CAYSGM010000025.1, on the reverse strand, counting down.
TGAGCGCACAACTGCAGTTCTTGAGGATCACTTCCATACAGTAGCGGTTTTCTCCCGGAGCTTCGCTATGCACCTCCGTAAAACTGACTGCCTCCATCGGCTCCGGCTTATAGCTTTGTTCCCGCAAGGAACCCTTATGGATAAAGTTCACCACCCCTTCCAGAAAATACACAAAGCCACTCGCCCCGGCATCCACCACCCCTGCATCGGCAAGCACTTTCAGCTTGGCAGGGGTTTCCTGAAGCGATTTCCTGGCAGTCGCCAATGAATCGGTCAAAAGATGCATAAAGTCCGTTGTTTTCTTGCTTTGTTCCAGCAAGTTATCCGCCCATTCCCGAATCACGGTAAGCATGGTGCCCTCCACAGGATTCATCAGCGAATCATACAATCCCCGCACCGCTTTCTGAGCGCTTTCTGCAAAGTGCTTTGCTGTCAAAAGCTTTTGTTCCGGCAATTCCCTGCTTAAGCCATGCAGATACTGAGCAAAGATAATTCCCGAATTCCCTCTGGCACCCGTCAGGGCAGAATCTGCCACAGAAAGCAAAGTCTCTTTAAGGGTTTTGCCGATCTTGCTGCGCTCCAGAATCGCCTGCATGGTAAGGGCGAGGTTCAGTCCCGTATCCGCATCCGCCACGGGATACACGTTTATCTTGTTCAGGTAATCCTGGTGACGGATCACTTCCTTGCCGCCTGCAATCAAGCCGCGGTAAAAGCGAAACCCATCCAGATAGCCTATTTTTGCCATCTATTACCACTTCTGAGGCATTTTAACTATTTTTCCGGTATTATACTTCTCTTCCGCCAGTTTCTTTATTACGGCGGCGTATGCTTCGTCCGGCATTTCTGGGGTTCTGCTCATGATCCATACGAATTTCCGGTTAGGAACCCCGATGGCGGTGTAGCGATACTCATCATCCAGATACACGATCAGGTATTTTGACCAAAAAGGCTTGAACAACTGAATCCGCCATTCGGCATTGGTAACTTTGTTGAACACCTTACCCTTCGGACGCAGCACCTTTTCTTTGCCATCCGGTTTGCCCTTGCGAAACGTGTAGGTAACCCCGATACTTCCGTCCGGATTCAGCTTATAGATTTCTATCCCGTTCACCGCGTGCTTCTCGATCGGGTTTGGCAATATGGCGATCACATACCAATCCCCCATAAACCTATTCAGCTCCACTCTTTCCACCGTGTTATAATCCTTACTGCACCCCGCAAGCGCCAGCAGGATTATTAGCAGAATCCCCGCCTGCATCATTTCAGTGCTTTCTCTATAGCGGCAATCACGTCCTTATCCTGCGGGTTCGTAGCAGAAGAGTATCTCTCCAGTATTTCGCCATTTTTGCCAATCAGGAACTTGTTGAAATTCCAGCTTATCTTACCGCTGAACTTAGGGTTAGTGCTTTTTTCCGTTAGGTATTTATACAGGGGATGGATTTGCTTGCCCCGCACCGAGATCTTGGCAAACACAGGGAAGTTTACCCCGTAATTCAGCCGGCAGAAGTTCTGAATATCTGCGTCACTCCCGGGCTCCTGATTCATGAAGTTATTCGCAGGAAAGCCCAGCACCACAAAGCCATCTTTGCCATAGCGGTCGTATAATGCCTGCAGATCGTCATACTGCTTTGTGAAACCGCATTTACTGGCGGTGTTTACAATCAGCAGCACTTTCCCTTTGTAACTTTCCAGCTTTTCCATGCTGCCATCCGGCTTTTGCACGTTTATATCATATATTTTGGTTGCGTAAACCATGTTCAATCCTCCTGTTAACAGCATAACTGCCATAACGATAAGTGTCTTTATCATCACTGTGTGTTTCATCATCAATATCCTCTTCGGTTTATACAAAAACTAAGCAACTATGCCTGCTAAGCAAGTAGGATAAAGAGGTTGGGCATTCTCTCTTTGTAGTTCGCTACCCGACATCTTGTTACATCGTCCTTGCTCTCCGCAACAGAATCGCGGCGGGGTTCACCGGGATCTCACCGGGATAAATCATGGTGAGCTCATGGTCAGATCCCCTGCGGCTCTGCTTTGGTGAGGAAGGGAGAAGTATGCGGGAAGGATTGTTTGTTCAGGCTATAAAACCATATTCTATTTCGTTATCCATAAAAACATCTTGACTGTTTTAGCGGTGTGATTATTGTTTCGCTAAATAACGATATGGATGTTGGATATGGATGCCCTGCAATTATTTAAAGGACTGGCGGATGATTCCAGATTACAAATCATCGTCTTATTATTGGACAAAGCATACTGCGTGGAAGACATCGCAGAAGCACTTAAACTGGCGGTTTCCACGGTATCGGCACACCTGAAAAAGCTGCAACAGGCGGGACTGGTGTACCCCGTTAAGGTGCAGTATTACAATGTTTATCATCTAAAAAAGGAGATTTTGGAAATGAAACTGAATGAAATCATGCCAAGTGACCACAGCATAAAACCCAACCGCACGGAAATACTGAAGAATAAGGTGTTGCAAACCTATTTCTGTGAGGGACGCATAACCCGGCTGCCCACTCAGAACAAGAAACGCTGGATCGTGTATCTGGAGATAATCAAGCTGTTTGAAGCCGGTAAAAGCTACACGGAAAAAGAAATAAACGAAGTTATCAAGCAGATATATGACGATTACTGCATGGTGCGGCGCGAACTGGTGGACGAGGGCGTGCTCAGCCGGACAGATGGGATTTACCGGATGGTGGATAACTATCAGGAACACCCCGGCTTTTATCAGAAGATCTGGCAGCTAAGCGAAGGGACAAATAGCTAAAGCATCATATAAATCTGTTTGATGAGACTGTTCCTCTGCAAGTCTGGAGTCGATGAAGCCTCCACTATCTTTATAGTTACCTATATGTTAGTGGCTTCATGGACTACAGCGTCCCCAAACTAATTAGCTTCAGATTTTATTCCAGTATGTGTTACTGCGAGTGACGCTGTAGTCCAATCGGCTAAAAGAGATAACTCTATTAGTATAGTTTATTTAAGCCGATTCGACTCCAGACTTAAATATCGATCCGAAAATTCGGTTGACAAATAAACATAGCTTGGTTCAGGTGTAAAAAACTAATTATGGGGAAGTCATGACCTCTTGTTTGGCTCTGAACTTATTGGTTATATTATGGTAGGTATTTCACTTACATACACCACGATTGGCATTGATGCCCAGCAGATATCGGTGGAGTGCGATGGTAGTGCTGCGCTGTTTCAGGTGAATATCGTTGGCATGGCGTCATCATCGGTTAAAGAGAGCAAGGATAGGGTTTTCGCCGCGATAAAGAATGCGGGCTACGACACCATCCCCAAGCGTTATACCATAAACCTCGCCCCGGCGGATATTAAGAAGGACAGCGCAGCTCTGGATTTACCCATTGCCATCGCTGTGCTGCAAAGCAATCGCATCCTTAAAACTACCGATTACCGTAAAGTGGGGATTATTGGCGAGTTATCGCTGGATGGAAATGTGCGCCCTGTTTCCGGGGTGCTTCCCATCGCTATTGCGGCAAGAAAGGACAATATCGATACTCTGATTGTGCCCTTTGAGAATGCGGAAGAAGCAGCCATTATCGAAGGTTTGAACGTGATTCCCGTCACCTCCTTGCGTGAATGTGCGGATTGGCTTGGCGGGCAGATAAACATAGATCCCGCTACGGTGGACAGGGACAAGATATTTCAGGTGCTGAACGATTTCCCCCTGGATATGCATGACGTGAAGGGGCAGTTTCAGGTGAAGCGTGCGCTGGAAGTGGCGGCGGCGGGCGGGCATAACCTGCTGATGATAGGCCCTCCCGGCAGCGGGAAGACGATGCTGGCGCGGCGGGTTCCCACCATCCTACCGGAGCTTAACCTGGATGAGGCTTTGGAAGCCACCAAGATCCACAGCGTGGCAGGGATGTCCAAGCACTTCCGCAATGGCATTCTTACCACCAGACCGTTTCGGGCTCCTCACCATACGATAAGCGACGTAGCCCTTATCGGCGGCGGAGCTTTCCCCAAACCCGGAGAGGTAAGCCTTTCTCACCGCGGAGTGCTGTTTCTGGATGAACTGCCGGAATTCAAGCGGGCGGTGCTGGAAGTGCTGCGTCAACCCCTGGAAGATGGTATTGTTACCATTTCACGCGCTGCCACCAGCCTTACCTTTCCCGCGGAATTCATGCTGATTGCCTCCATGAACCCATGCCCCTGCGGTTATCACGGCTCTAATATCCCCAATCATCCGTGCAACTGCGAATGGGGTGCTATAAACCGCTATCGCAACCGTGTTTCAGGTCCTTTGCTGGATAGGATAGATATTCATGTGGAAGTCCCCACCGTTACCTATGCAGATCTGGCTTCACTGCCCACGGGCGATACCTCACTGAACATCCGCGCCAGGGTGAATAAAGCCCGTGCCATCCAGCGGGAACGCTTTGTTGATGCGGGGATTTATAATAATGCCCAGATGAATTCCAGACTGCTGCGCAAGTATTGCATCCTGGATAAAGCCAGCCATGCCCTGCTGCAGAACGCCATTGATAAGATGGGCTATTCGGCTCGGGTGTTTGATCGTATCCTGAAGGTGGCGCGCACCATTGCCGATCTGGAAGGCTTGAAGGAGATAAGTAGCGAGCATATTAGCGAGGCGATACAATATAGAACGCTGGATAGAAAATATTGGAGCTAGTCTATTAGTGAAAAGTGGGCAAGCAGTTTTATAAAGGAGTGAAGATGAACAAGATCATTGTTATCATTTGCCTTGGTATGCTGGTTCTTTGCGGTGCTTGCGCCAAGAAACAACCGTCGCTAACCCTGCTTACAGAAAACTATCCTCCCCTTACCTATGCCGTTGGAGATACCATCACAGGTTATGGTGCGGAAGTTGTAAATGCCCTACAGAAAGTGATGAAGACAGATTTTAAACCCACCATGTTAACATGGGACGAGGCTTACCAGCGCGCCTTGCACGAGCCCAATGTGGTGATCTTCACCATGGAACAAACCGCAGAGCGTGAGAGCTTGTTCAACTGGATCGGACCTCTGGGGGTGAACAAGACGCATTTCTTTGTCCGCAAGGAATCCCCCTTAATCATTAACAGTCTGGATGACGCGAGAGCTGTGAAAGCAATCGGCACGGTTACAGATTGGTTTTCGGAGCAGTATCTGAAGGATAACGGTTTCACCAACCTGGTTAGTTCCGCGAAACCGGAAGATGCCTTGGAACTACTGATGACCAACAAAGTTGATCTGGTAGTGTTCACAGACATGTCCTGCAAAATGATCGCCAAACAAACCGGTTACCGCTATGAAGATATCAATCCTCTGATGGAGATTCTTAGCACCGGATACTACATAGGCATCTCCAAACAAACCGAGCAGAAGGTTGTGGACGCATGGCAAAAGGCTTTCTTGCAGATACAGCGGGAAGGAACACTGGCAGAGCTTAAGGAGAAATGGTTGCCGGAGGAATAGGGCATGACATATTTCTCCAAGCCGTTCAATTGAATGAAGAGCAGTTCGTCACCCCTTTCTTATTATCACAGTTTGGCTTGGCGTAATGTTCAGCTTTGGATATAGTAATTATCAAAGTTAAAAGGAGTACATCATGCCGGACAGCACAATGGTAAACCCCTCAGCTTGGGCAGGAATGGTAGAAAAAGCCATTCCTTTAGCAGTTACAATAGGTTTGAAGTTACTTGCTGCCATACTTATCTACCTTGTAGGTAAATGGATTGCAAAACTAATCGCTAATATGCTTCGCAAGGTTATGCTGCGCAGTAAGGTAGATCCATCTTTGGTAGCCTTCATCAGTAATGTGGTTTATGCTATAATACTTATCTTTGTCGTAATCGCCGCAATAGGCAAACTTGGGGTGCAAACCACTTCCTTTATTGCCATCGTAGGTGCTGCCGGCTTGGCAGTTGGTATGGCATTGCAAGGCTCATTGTCCAATTTTGCCGCCGGGGTAATGCTGATTATCATGAAACCATTCAAGGTTGGAGATTCCATCAGTGCGGCGGGTATTACTGGAAAAGTGCATGATATAGGAGTGTTTCACAGCATCATTCTTCCCAGTGACAACCGCAAGGTAATTGTCCCCAATGCAAAGCTTTCTGGCGATTCCATCGTGAACTTCTCCGCGATGCCAACCCGCAGGATAGAGCTTTCCATTGTAGTTCCCGGAGCCACAGACCTGAATATGGCAAGAGAATTGCTGCTGGCAATTTTGAACTCCGAAGATAAAGTGCTGAAGGAACCGGTGGCTTCTGTGTCGGTAACCGCAGCAGATGCAGCAGCTATCACTTTTGGGGTGTATGCCCACGTAAACAACGCTGATATGGGCAGCGTGCAAACCGCTTTAACAGAGAAAATAAAGACCGCCTTTACCCTGAAAGGTGTATGGGCTTAGGGGCAGAACAAATGAAGCAGATTACGATTTGCCTTGTTGCCCTGATGATAATCCCATTGTGCTTGTTTGCAGAAAGCTGGAAGCTGGATTCAGATATTGGCTTAACCCTTACCCAAAGTGCTTACAGTAATTCTTGGGCTGGCACTGAGCTTAGTAATATCACCTGGCTGGCAAGCTCTGCATCAAGTGCTGAGAAACAGCTTAAGCCATGGCTGCTCAATAAGAATACGCTTAAGCTTGCCTTTGGGCAAACTCACTTGCAAAAGCTGGACGCGATGGGCGATAAATACTGGGGAAAGCCTGATAAATCTACCGATAAGATAGATTTTGAGACTCTGTTCCGCTTTACTAGCGGTGCCTGGCTGGATCCATTTGTGGCGGGCCGACTGGAATCCCAGTTTTTGGATATCTCCGATCCCGCGTTAACGCGTATTGTTAACCCCATCCTGCTTACGGAAACAGCAGGTGCGATCAGATCTTTTGTGGAGAACGATACCAATACACTCACAGCTCGCATTGGTGCCGCCTTTCGTGAAAGGATGGATAGAGATGTAATGCAGGCAAGCGGGGAGCGGGAACTGGTAAACACCGTGGATGGCGGTTTGGAACTGGTGTCGGAATTCAAGCACAACTTCAGCCCTATTGATGCTAATTTCAAATCCAGACTTCAGGTATTTCAGGCATTATTCAATAACAAAAGCCAAGATATGAACGAGGACTGGAAATCACCGGATATGGTGTGGGAAAACGTGCTTACCGCTAAACTGTGGGGTTTGCTGTCTGTAAACTTCAGCTTTGAAGCGCGCTACGAGAAGGAGGCTGTTCATAAGCTGCAATGGAAGCAAATGCTGGGCTTGGGGTTCAGCTACTCATTGCTGTAGAAACAGTTATACTTTCTTAGCCTTTATCAGGAACCAGGTGCCCACTAATGCCGGAAGTACATCCTGGATAAAGAAGAGGCTTAAGGTGGCGGAAACAGCCTGCTCCGCAGTGATGCCAGCTGTTTTCAGGAAGTGGATGGCGAAGCTCTCACGTAGCCCCAACCCGGCTACCGTGATGGGGATGGAATTGGAGAACTGGGTAAGTGCCATGCGGATGGTGCTTTGCCACCAGCCGATATTCAGGACGCTGCTAAGGATAAGCCAGTATTGAAGAAAAGTGATCAGATTGGCGGTAATCTGCAGGAACATCATACGGGGAGCTTGCTTGCTGTATGGTGCTTGCAGGTAGCGCCAATCTGCTTTTAGGCTAAGCAGCTTATACAGGAGTGCAGGCAAGGCAAGGCTAAATCCTACGGCAGACAAGCGCAACCACAGCGGAACCTGCGGATAGTATATCACCGCTGCCAATGCAGCCATAGTCCAGGTTCCCCAAGTCATGAAACCACGCTCCAGGGCTGTGCTCCAGAACGATGCACTACGGCTGCTGTTGCTTATAAAGAAGATTTTAGCAAAGCTGGCATGTCCTCCAGGGACTGCAAATCGAAGTGGCAAACCGATAAGGTAGGAGTGCAGAACTTCACGCCTGTGCTTTGTGAAAGCAGGATTTATGCTTAAGGCAGCCAGCCAGTTATGGTATTGGGCGAGGTGGCGGATAGCAGTGAGGCAGATGAGGATAAGGATAATACCGGGCGAGAGGTGCAGCATGCCATACAAGGCACTGCTAAAATCTATCTTACCCGCGATGCGCCAAAGGATGTAGGCACTTAAGGCAAGCTTCAGGAAATATAGCGCTGCTTTGCTAAACTTGTTGTGCTTAAATCCGAACAGCCGGGACTCCTCTTCTATCTTGCAAACTTGGCAATCGTGAACTGCAGGGCTGCTTCTATCAAATCGTCCGGAGGCGGGCTGATGTAGCCGTCGTCCATCATCTTGTGGCACAAGGCACGGGTTGCGTCTATATCCGCTTTGGCAAGGCGGAATACTTCCTCTCTGCTAAGGATGTTCTTGGCTACTCCATCGGCAATGGCTTGCATGGCTACGTCAGCAGCTTCGTAGGCAAACACATCCGGTTCGTCCATCTTGGGCAGGATATCATCCGGCGTTATGCCACGCCTTTCCGCATAGGAAGCCAGTGAGTGCGCCGCAGCAATTGCCATGTTATCTGTTATCTTGGCAGCACGAACCAACAAAGCTCCCTTCAGGATGCCGGGGAAACCGCAGGAATTGTTTACCTGATTGGGGAAATCACCGCGTCCGGTGGCAACAATGAAGGCACCGGCAGCCTTGGCATCATAGGGATAAATCTCTGGCACCGGATTGGCACAGGTAAACACAATGGATTTGGTAGCCATCTTGCGTATCCACTCCGGCTTGATGGTATCGGGTCCGGGGGTGGAAAGGGCTACCAGCACGTCCGCATCCTGCATGGCGTTCTCCATGCCTTCGATGCGCATGGGATTGGATATCTTTGCCAAAGCCCACTGCTTGTATTTAGTGGGGTTCTGCTCTATGTCCGTGCGTCCGGGATGCAATGCACCTTTACTATCGAAAATAATCAGCCGGGATGGATCCATCCCGCTTTGCAGCAGGAAACTGGCAATAGTAGTGTTGGATGCCCCTGCTCCGAATAGCACGCAACGCACATCTCCAATCTTCTTGCCGGCAAGCTTCAGAGCGTTTATCATCCCTGCCAAAGTAACGCAAGCGGTTCCCTGAGCATCGTCGTGCCATACCGGGATGTCGCAGGCTTCCCGCAGTTCGTCCAGCACCCGGTAGCAATTTGGCTGGGAGATATCTTCCAGATTCACTGCTCCCACGCTTGGTTGCAGCATCTTTACAAAGTCTATAATCTTCTGTGCCTGAGGTTTCCCTTCGGCATTACGGCTGTCCATACAAAGTGCAACGGCATCGCAACCACCCAGATACTTCATCAGCATGGCTTTGCCTTCCATCACGCCTAAACCGCCGGCAACCCCGCAATCTCCATCGCCTAACACGCGGGTGGAATCGCTTACCACGGCTACCAGATTACCCCGGTTGGAAAGGTCGTAAGAGGTTTGGATGCTATCTCGGATGGTGGTGGATACAGCAGACACACCCGGGGTGTACCATACATTGAACCAGTTAAAGCCCCAAATACCCGCTTTAGGGAGAGTTTGCATCTTGCCCTGATAGTTGGCATGCATACTTAAGGAAAGTTGTTTTAAGAAAGTGGTTTGAGCGCTTGCTACATCCTGTGCGGCAAAGTGGGAGGCAAATACCTCTGCCAAGTTAGAAAGATTAGAGTTTAGCTGTTTCATTATCCAACCTTGTAATTCTTAGATAGGGTTAATGCTTTTATCATGCGGATTTTGTCAAGCAAGGAATAGTTCAAGTGTTGTTAGGACATAAAAAAACGGGTATCCGAAGATACCCGTTTTTTAAGGACTGCGCTAATTTGTATTCAGCAGTGTGTTATTTGCCGGCAGGAGCAGCTGGTGCAGCAGGAGCGTCAGCAGCAGGTGCGACCATTGTATCGGCAGGAGCTACTTCTTCTACTGGGGCTACTTCATCTACGGGCTCTTCCACTTTGGGTTTGCATGCGGTAAGCACGACACTGATGAGCATCATAGCGAGTAAGGCGATTAAGAGAGCTTTTTTCATTGTTTTTCCTCCATAAGCAAATCCCCTTTCTTTGGGGGATCACTTAGGTTGTTTTATTTTTTTGTTATGGGTCGTTTGGCAAGATATAAAAAACATTTTGCCTGATGTTCTATTTGAAGGCGAAAGGTGCTGAAGCCTTTACTATCCTTCACACAGTCCTTAGTCACATCTATATTCTATGTAAGATTGGAACACTGTTTAGCAAACCTATTTTCTTGGCAAGTTATTTTTTTAGAACGCCACGTCCAGCCCTGCATGAATCATCCCCAAACCTAATCTGCTAAAGCTTTTATCTCTATAGCCCAATCCGTATTCCAAGCCCAGAATTCCCAGGCGTGTTTTCACTTTCATGCCCGCGCCGATGCCAAATATATCTGTTTTCAGTCTGTTATTGTCTTTTGCCAAGAAGCCTTGATCGAAGAAAATGTAAGCCCGGGAATCGGGACTGAAGCGATAACGCATTTCATAATTCGTCCAAGCCAGGCGATAGTTGCTGAATTCATCCTCATGATACCCGCGCAAAGTGCCATATCCCCCCATCTTGAAGAGTTCCCACGCAGCAGCATGCTCATTATCCAGGTTTCTTATCTGCACCCCCACAAAGCCCACCAAGCGCAATCCCAACGGGATATACACCCCGCTGCCCGCTTCCAGGGCTGCATGAAGCTTGTTATCCGCGCCATTCTGATAGCGGTAGCGCAGGTTGAATTGCATACCCTTAACCGGATTCGATCCTCCTTCGATGCGCATAAAATCCCAGAAAGCACCAATACTATTGGCATTACTGGTTTCTATAATAGCAGGACGGCGTGAACCCGGCGTAATGCTTTCTCCCACAAGTTCCACACCCAGTTTTTGGTTCAGCATCTGATAATAAACTTCCAAAGCAGCCCGGCTCTTTACCCAGGTGGAATCCTGCTCGCTGCGGAATAGTTCTAGATCAGCCGCCACAGGTATCCCCGGAAAGCCGGATTCGTGATATGCCAGGCTAAGCTCTTTTTTGGCACTGGGGATTTGCTTCCACCACAGGTTTATACTGCGGTCGGTTCCCCACAGGTTCAGGAATTGCAGCCTGATCTGCCCTGAAAGCTGCAATTCGCCCTCGCGGCTATTCATGCCAAACACCCCTTCCATATAGGTCATCCTGTTTTCCTCGATGCGGATCAGCAGACTGCTTTCGTCAATCGGCTCTATCAGGCAATCGCGGATATAGCTCTTGCGCAGGATATTTTCCTCGGCTTGGGTTAGGACAGCGGGAGTGATGCTCTTCACGTGGGCAAGCCCGGAGATGTTCAGCAGTGTGCTTTCGCGGGTTGTCTTGTTCCCTCTGAAGATATACTCTTTCACCCTTAAAGGTTTCCCTTCGCTGATGCCGATGTAAGCCGTCAATTCCGGTTTTAGCACCAGTGAATCAAGCTGAACTCTGGCAAACAGATAACTGCGGTTATGATAAAGGGATATCAATTGCTGCATATAGCGGGGAATCTGGTCTAAACGATTCTCGCTATCCTCCGGAATTAATAACAGCTGATGGATTTTAGCTTCGCTGAATTGCTTCATTCCCTGAAAGCGCAACTTCACAGGTTCCGAAGGGATAATCTCGCTTATGGTATAGCTTAGCTCCAGGTTTTCGGCGTCTATGGGAATCAGCTCCGGGGCAGAGATATGCACAAAATAACTTCCCCGCTCAGAGAAGTGCTTGTATAGCCTCAATGTAGCTGCGGAGGTTTCCTCCGGGTTATAAGCCTGCCCTATCACCAGCCCACTGGCTCTTTGCAGCCTGGCTTCATCCAGATTGTCCATGCCCGTAAAACTGATTCTGCCGATATTAACGCCTGCCAGAGGAATAAACACCAATAGCAGCAGTATTACCGGCAATCGGCGGGACATATATTTCTTACTCGCGATCCGCTTTCAGCACCGCCAGGAAAGCTTCCTGAGGCACTGTTACCGAGCCGATTTCCTTCATCTTCTTCTTGCCTTCCTTCTGTTTATCCAGCAGCTTGCGCTTACGGGAGACGTCACCGCCATAGCACTTTGCCAGCACATCCTTGCGCATGGGGTTTATCGTGCTGCGGGCAATGATCTTAGCTCCGATGGAGGCTTGCAGGGCAATCTTGAACAGATGGCGCGGAATTACCTCGGAGAGGGTCTGCGTAACGCTTTTACCCCAACTGAACGCCTTGTCCTGATGGCAAATAAAGCTCATGGCATCCACCTTCTCGCCGTTGATCAGGATGTCCACCTTCACCACCTGGGAAAGCCGGTAATCCTTAAAGGCATAATCCAGCGAGGCATAGCCGCGACTAACCGTTTTCAGCTTGTCATAAAAGTCGAAGATTATCTCTATCAAGGGCATCTCATAATGCAATGCCACCCGTTTCTCGTCTATGTATTGAATGTTTTTCTGAATCCCACGCCGTTCCTGTGCCAGCTTCATAATGTTCCCGATGTAATCCGTGGGGACGATGATCTCCGTCTCCATATACGGCTCAAGAATGCTCTCGATATGGTTCGGGTCTGGAAAGTCGATGGGATTGTTTACCACGATGTCGTTGCCGTTCTTCAGCTTCATCAGGAAGCGCACACTGGGTGTGGTGGCGATAATGGGGATGTTATACTCACGCATCAGGCGTTCTTTCACTATCTCCAGATGCAGCATGCCCAAAAACCCGCAACGGAAGCCGTAGCCAAGCGCGGCAGAGCTTTCTTTCTCGTAGATCAGCGAGGCATCGTTCAGTTTCAGCTTGGCAATGGACTCCACCAAATCTTCATAATCCTCCCCGTTAATAGGGAATATCCCGCTATACACCATGGGTTTAGGCTCCATAAAGCCTGGTAAAGACGTGGTGCATCCACCCTTGGCAAGGGTAACCGTATCGCCCACGCGGGCATCGGCAACTTCCTTGATATTGGCAATTATATAGCCGGCTTCCCCACAGGTTAGTTGGCTCTGCGGCTGGAACTTCATGCCCAGATAGCCGATCTCTTCGATGTCATATTCTTTGCCATTGGAGAACAGCCGGATCTTGTCGCCTTTCTTCAGGCTACCTTCGAACAAGCGCACCAATATCACCACACCGCGATACATATCGAAATAGGAATCGAAGATCAGTGCTTTGGGCGGGGCATCGTCTGTCCCCTTCGGGGCTGGCAGCGTAGTAACCACGGCATCCAGCAGCTCTGTAATCCCGATCCCGGCTTTGGCGCTAACCCGCTTGATATCCTCGGGCAAGCAGCCCAGGATTTCCACCAGATCATGCTCCGTGCCTTCGATATCCGCTTTCAGCAGGTCTATCTTGTTAAGCGCGGGCAGCAGCTCCAGATTGTTTTCCAGAGCCAGATACAGGTTGCTCATGGTCTGCGCTTCGATGCCCTGAGAGGCATCCACCAACAGGATGGCACCTTCGCAGGATGCCAGCGCGCGGGATACTTCGTAGCTGAAATCCACGTGCCCGGGGGTGTCGATCAGGTTCAGGACGTAATCCTGTCCGTTGTAGTTGTGCACCATGCGGATAGCGTGGCTTTTTATGGTTATCCCTTTCTCGCGTTCCAGATCCATGCTGTCCAGCACCTGCGCCACTTCCAT
>CAYSGM010000024.1:25941-28868 GCA_964430595.1 uncultured Candidatus Cloacimonas sp. | reverse complement strand
ATGGAATAGTAAGCTAAGTAACTAAACAACTGATAACAAACGCCCCGGCATATGTCGGGGCGTTTTTTTGGGAACACCGAATTCATTCGGTCGACACTGCCAATTTTAGTTGGCTTTAGCCGGCTCGCACGGAATTGTATGCGTCCCGCATGCACTGGATTGTAAGGCGTCTCGCCTTGAATTCCCTCACTACTCCTCACAGGCAAGATACCTGTTCACCCAGTGCATGCGAGACGCATGCAACTCCCGCTGCTCCTTGCATCAAAACCTCTATCAAACCTCACCTTAACCTCACAAGGAGAGGTTAAGGTGAGGTTTGCTTTAGTTACTCCTGCCCGCAAGCATAACGTAACTAACTGGAAACATGCAAGAATAGCGGTAGCATTGCCCACCCATTGCCCTCTTCGTGGACAATGAGTGGGCAATAATAGGGCAATGAAAGCAAGGTATGGCGTAGGGCAGACCCTCCATGTCTGCCCACGTAGCATAGGATTATTTTCCTGTTGTCGGCTTGGGTTTGTAAGCCAATGCCACTTGCCACAGGTTACAAACCTGCTATAACCACAGCTTGCAAAGCTACTGAAAGAGACACTTTTATACTGAAATGCCGAATAAATTCGGCGGTGCCGACCGGATGAATCCGGTGTTCCATAAGATCCTGTTATAAAGTGCATTTCAACATAATGCAGATTTAGCTTGACAATTAAACCATCTTGAATTTCAAAGTAACTTAAGAGAAACGAGAAACCAACCCCGCTTCAACTAGGGGAAAGGACATAAAGATATGAAAAACACCGATGCATTAAAGACTATTGCCGAGTTCGACGCAGGCATCCACAATCCTGCCCGGCTGATGATCGTGTATTTACTCTCCCGCAACAATAGCATGGATTACACGCAGCTTATGGACTACACAGAGCTAACTTCGGGCAACATCACCACTCACCTTGGGAAACTTGCTCAGATGGGGTATATAAGCGTTTTAAAGAGCTTCCGCGGTAACAAGCCGAACACCGCAATAAAGCTTACCGAACTGGGAGCCAAAGCTTACCTAAATTGGGGCGAAAATATCCTGAAAGCCCTGCCTGAAGCAACCAAGCAGAATCTGTGCAATAACCTGATAAACAGCCTGCGGGTAACTAAACAACCTTTCCTGTCCTTGCGGGACGGCTATCCGTATCTGTATGCCGAGCAAGCCCATTACCTGTTGCGCGGCTATTATGGACGTGGCGTGTCGCTTCCCCCCAAGGATGAATCATGCGTGTGGTAAGCCTATTTACCTCACCCAACCATACAAACTTTTACAAACATCAAGCAAAGGAGTTGCTATGATCGAGAAACTAAAGCAATTAACTGCTAAGATCGATGCGGACTATTTTGATATTCGCTACGAGACCAAGCAGGTCGAACAAGTGGTAATGAGCAAGAAAGAGATACGCAGTTGCGGATCGAATCTTGGCGACGGCTATGTGCTACGCGTGCTTAAAAACGGCGGTTTCGCCACGGTTAGCTTCACCAAACCGGAGCAAGCCGAAATGGCAATTAAACGCGCTATCGAAAACGCAGAGGTGCTGGCTGCACACCGCACCGAACCCAAGGCACCGGCTCCTGCGCCGGTGGTGAAAGCCAATATCAAAGCCAAACTGATCGAAGACCCGCGCCAGATAAGCCTGTCCGAGAAGATCGCCATAGTAAGGCACTACTCAGACCTACTGTTCGCGCAGCCCAAGATCGCCAATGTGGATATTCAATACTATGACGTTTACCGCAACAAATACTTCCTGAACAGCGAAGGCAGCGAGATAAACGAAGAACTTATCACCACCAAGCTGGGTGCCGGCGTGGTTAGCCAGGAAGGCTCTTTAACCCAGACGGTGCGCATGGCATTCGGTGGAGCAAACGGCTTCCAGAAAGTGCGCGGACGCGAGGAAGAAGCCATTGAACGTGCCAGGATCGCTGCGGAATTGCTGAAAGCAGAGCCTGTTACCGCCGGAACCTACAAGATGATATTGAATCCCGGCATTGCGGGAGTGTTTACGCATGAGGCTTTCGGGCATTTCTCCGAAGCGGATATCGTGCGCGACCTGCCTGCCCTGCGGGAAAAGATGCAGATAGGCACCAAAATGGGCACGGACATCCTTACTATTATCGACGACGCCACCATGGCAGATCAGCTCGGCTACTACCAATACGACGATGAAGGCGTGGCAGTGCGCAGAGTGAACCTGATGACGAACGGCGTGCTAACCGGAAGGCTGCACGACCGCTTCACCGCCAGCGAAATGCGTGAACCCATCAGCGGACACGCCATTGCCGAGGACTTCCGCTATGGGCCTATTGTGCGCATGGGGAATATCTTCATCCAGCCGGGACCGCACAGCTTCGAAGACCTGCTGGCAGCACTGGACGACGGGCTGTATATCTGCGACGCCATGGGCGGACAAACCAGCGGTGAGAACTTCACCTTTGGTGCCAACTACGGCTATATCGTTAAAAACGGCAAGCTGCAAGGCATGATCCGCGATATAAACATCGTGGGTAACCTTTACACCACCCTGAACAGCGTGGCGATGATCGGCAACGACTTCGTGTTGGACGAATCCGGCGGCTGTGGCAAAGGACAAACCAACATCCGCTCCTGCCTGGGAGGCCCGCACGTGCTGTTCAATAACCTAACCGTGGGAGGTAAATAATGGATAAGCTGCTAAAACTTGCCACACAGGCTGCCGATCAGGCGGAAGTGTATTTCACCAACGACACTAGCGACGATATCAGCTTCACCGATAGTAAGCTGGATAAAGCCGATACCTCGATGAGCGCCGGCATCGCCCTGCGGGTGATAAAAGACGGCAGAATCGGCCTTGCTCACACCCGTAACCTGCTGGATAGGGAAGCCCTGGTAAAGCAGGCTCTGCTTAGCGCCAAAG
>CAYSGM010000024.1:1123-25931 GCA_964430595.1 uncultured Candidatus Cloacimonas sp. | reverse complement strand
AAGCTGGATAACTACAAGCCCGCCATCGAAACCCTCAGCAAGAAAGACCTGGTTGAGGAAGGCAGGCAGATGATAGAATACATAAGCAAAAAGACCGGCGGACAGGTTAATGCCGGCTTTGGCTTCTCCACATCTGAGGCTGGCATCATGAACAGCGCAGGCACCTCGCTAAACCAGAAGGACAGCGACTATTGGGTGTATGCCATGCTGGTATTCCCCGGCACAGGCTCCGGTCTGTTCAAGCTGGCAACGGGTAAGAGCCACCTGCCACTCAGCAAGGAGAAACTGGATGAGATGATAGAGCTATTCATTCTCAGCCAGAACCAGATAGTGCCAGAAACAGGCAAGATGCCGGTTATCTTTGCGGAATCCAGCCACTCGGCACTGCTTTCCCGCTTCTTTGCTGCCGCATCTCCGGCAAGCTTCTATAACAAAGTATCGCCCCTTGTGAACCGCATCGGGGAGCAAATCGTCTCCGCCAAGGTAAACCTCTGGCAGGATCCGTTCGACAAGGAACTAAGCTCCACCTCGCCCTTCGACGGCGAAGGCAGCCCCACCCAGAAGCTTAGCTATATCGAGAACGGCATCTTTAAGGCAATCCCCACCGACCTGAACTATGCCCACAAGCTGGGTATGGCTCCCACCGGCAACGGCTTCCGCGGTTCCATAGAAGCCAATCCCACGGCACAGCCCTTCAATATCTGCATGGGAATGGGGGATAAAAGCTTGAAAGAGATGATCTCCGGCATAGATAAGGGCATCATTGTGCAAAGCCTGATGGGTGCGCACTCCGGTAACATCCTGAACGGTGAGTATTCCGTAGGCGTAGCCAGCGGTTTCTACATCGAAAAAGGCATTATCAAAGGCAGAGTAAAGGACTGCATGCTTTCCGGCAATGCCTACGACACCCTGATGCATATCTCCGAGATAGAGAACGAATGCCATAACTCCGGCAGCCGTAAACTCCCATCGATCCTGTGTGATGGCGTAAGCGTAGCCGGTAAATAGAGCCCTAAACCTACCCTCCTTAAAGCTCAAAGCTTCGCTGGATGTATCCGGCGAAGCTTTCTTATTATGGCTTGTTAATTATCCATAGTGACAGCCGAGGCACTCCTGCAACACTTCCCCTTTACGGGTGCGGTGCGCCATGCGTATCTCCTTCATCTCCTTACCATTCCAGATATCCAGCAGGGAGTTTTCACATATATCCCCAATAAACTGCTGCTTCTCCAGGTAAATACTACAGCCTTTAGCCGGGCACAGCGGAATACGCCCATCGGGACGCACCTGCAAATCCCTGTAAGGCACAGAGCACACCGGAATCACGTGCCCGGCAATGGAGTGCTGCATAAACACGTCATCATCATAATCGCTCTCCGGATGCTTCATCAGCCACTGAGGATGCACGCAATCGCAATACCGCTTCAGCATGCGGGTTTCCTCTCTTTCCAGATGCATAGTGGAGGGACGCAGCATCAGCCTAACCTTAATAATCGCCTTGCTATGCAGCTTATCTCGGGCTTCGCACAGCATCCGCAGGTTGGTTAGCAGTCTCTTATAGCTGGCATTGGGGCGGGATTTTTCATAAACTTTGGCACCCCCGGCATCCACAGAAACTTCTATAAAGCCAAGTCCGCTGCGGATAAGCTGTTCCGCAAAGGCGGGATCCTTCCACTGCCCATTAGTAACCACGGAAAGAAACTTGGTTCTATCCGCCAAATCCTTCATAATAGAGGCGAACTTCGGATGCAGGGTAGGCTCGCCCCCGCCAATCCTTACCCGGTTTATCCCGCTCTTTTCAAGCTGTTTCAGCAGGCAATCCACCGTAGCATCGGACATCATAGTGCGCGGATGCGGAAACAGAGGGTTGTTGCAATACACACACGCCAAATCACAGGCATCGGTGATATCCACGGACAGCAAGGGCGGAATCTTGGCATCGGACATAAAAAAGGGATACTTAAGGATCAGCAGTTCCCTTAGCGGCACTCCCCGTGCCAGGATGCGTGCATTAAGATACAGATAGTAGTTCAGATGCGACATCATCCAGGGGATGTGCTGCATTCTGCCGATCAAGGGTTTTAGCTTCATTATTCCTCCGTGCTATTTCACGATAGTAAAGCGGTATGGCTTGGCAGAACCGCCTTTCAGCTTAAAGTAATATATCCCGCTGGAAAGCTCCGCAGCAGGGATATAGGCAATCCGGTTCGTTCCTTTATGCAGCGCAGGAAGGGCAATCTCCTGCACCTTCTGCCCCTTTAGATTGAACACTTCCAGCGTGCGTTCATAGGTAGTTTTGTCGCTGGTAATTTCCAGCTCTGCGCCTTTCATCATAGGGTTTGGATAGCACGACGCTATTTGCAGCGGACTGGGCACATTAAAGGCATCCTCAATCCCCACTCCGCTTGCTTTGATACTTACATAGCGGGTGGCATAAGGAAGAAGATTCGCTCTTACATAACACACGTTGTTGGCTCCGCTGCGGTCAACTTGTTCCAGTATTCCGCCGCTAACCGTGTAGCCTGTATTCCCGGCAGGCATATTGAACACTATCAGCGCATTGTCGAAACCGATAAACTGCCCATTATAAACCACCGCCATCACGCTATCCGCCACGGCATAGTTAGAGGGGTAGTAATTCACCGTCAGGTTATTTCCCGTTGCCCCGGCATAGATAGTGCTGAGGGGAGTGAACTGATCATTTGCCACCCGCACCACCCGATAGGCTCTATTGCCGTCACAAGTGCTGCGTGTGGAGATATCTATGGGATATTGGGTAAGCGAACCGCTATTCCCGTGGGTGTGTCCCCACAGCGCCATATCGATGCCTAATGCGCTAAGGTCCAGCTCATCCTGAAAATCATAGTGATGGAAAAGCAGTTTGCTATAATCCGGGAACAGGCTGATAGTATTGCTAAGCCACGCCATCTGCTGATCCGTATAGCTTTCGTTGCC
This sequence comes from uncultured Candidatus Cloacimonas sp., assembly GCA_964430595.1. Lineage (GTDB taxonomy): Bacteria > Cloacimonadota > Cloacimonadia > Cloacimonadales > Cloacimonadaceae > Cloacimonas. The sequence goes on along the minus strand of CAYSGM010000024.1, from coordinate 22,976 downwards.
ATATATGTTGGGACGCCAATAATCGTAATTATCATAGCTTTCCAAGCCGATAAACACCGTATTGCCGTAGGTAAAGAAATAGTCCTGAGTGTGATATTGCCAGTTCACATCGGTGTTATCCAGCCAGCTCCAGCCAAAGTATTTCCACCAATTGCGCCGTGAACTGCCAGCCACGGGCGGAGTGGAATTCCAGCCCCCAATATCGTGATTGCCGGAGGTTACATAAACCGGAACCCGGATCTCGGCAAGCACCCGCTGCACCCATCCATACCAATATTGCCCGCTGAAGCCTTCCAGCTCTCCTTCGTTAATCAAATCTCCCGTTAACAGCACAAACTCCGGTCTAATGATGTTGATATCATCCAGCACTGCCCTAAAATCTACCACGGCAAGCGAATCCGCATTATAGCCAGCATCCGGATAGTTTATCCGCGTGGGCATGTGCAGATCGGTGATATGGATAAAGTAATAGCTGCTTTTGCGCGAGGGAACCACCTGCACCGCATTCCGGCTGATATCGTTAATCCCGCCGCCGGCATTCACTTCCAGATCATAAAGCTCGAACACATTCACCTGCGGAATACTAACCAACAGCTCCCAACGGTTTGGCACAGTTTGCCAGGTGGCAGAGATCAGGGGCAGGTTTATGCGCTTGGTGCCATGCCGAATCCAGGCATTAAAGCCCGTGGTGTTTTGAGGCGCAAGACAGGTAATCCCCATACTCTCTCCGGGAATTTGGATGGCAGGAATATTCATAATTGGTCTTTGGATCACGGTTAAAAAGTCACCCGGTGCATTATAGCTGGAGTTCACCGTAACGCTTCCATCCTGAAGGTTTTGCACCGCATCCAGACCAAAGAATACATCACTCAGGCCCAGCTGGGATATTCCCGTATTTGCTGCCGCAAAGTTAAGCTTGAACAGCACTCCTTCCCCGCTGAGGGTAGGCGTTCCGCTATAGGTAATGGCAAGTCCTGCGGCTCCGGGAGTTACATTTATGCTTCCCCCTGCGGACAAGGTGCCCACCACATCCACGGCTTGATACGCCAGCACATTGGGATTATAGCTGATATTCATCCGGTAGCTTTGGTATCCATCTGCGGCGTTTATCCCCAGCGCACTCACCGCCACGGTAACGGCATCCTGCAGGTTTGCCGTGATATTGGGCACCATGACCGTCAGATTGCTTCCGCCCGTATGCATGTCTGCCAAAGAGCGCGGTTGCAGCCCATAGGATGAAAAGGCATAATCCACCACCCCGATTATCTCGGTGTAGCTATTCCCAATGGCGATATTCTGCCAGGTGTGCCCCATCGGGAAAAACTGATTATCTATCTGGCAAGCCCCGCTGCCGTCATTAACGCTAAACTCCTGATAGTTACTGGGCAGAGAAGCCACATTGGCATTCTGCACCTTCACCAGTACGCTTTCCCACTGTTCTGCCGTGGCAGAAGAGCTTAAGGCACCTGTGCTGATCAGGCTCGGTTGGGGCAGGGCATTGTTTTGGCTTAGCACCTGATATGCGGTAACCTGAATGATCTCGGTAAAATCGTAATATTCTGCCACGGTTCCCGTTACCTTCACCATATCGCCCAAAGCAGGGAAATACTGCTGGTTGTAAACGAATAACCCGCTAAAAGCTCCGCCCTCCGCATCCGAGATAAAAAAGCCGAAGTTATTGGCACCGGAACCGCTGAGGAAGCTTACTCCGGTAACGATACCTTGAACTATTACGCTTTGCTCCAGATAAGGCGAATCCCCTTCCGGACTAATCGTGTATTGAATATCATAGCAGCTAAGTACCGGCTGGGAAAATAGTGCCAAAGCTGCCAGCAGGCTTAGCAGGGTTAATAACAGGTGCTTTTTCATAATATCTCATCTTTCTTAAAGGTTACTTTGCCCATCCCTGTCCCTTCCTTGCTTTCCACTACAGATTCGCGGAGGGACTGACCATGATCTCACCGGGACTTATCATGGTGAGATCATGGTCAGCTCATGCCCGATTCTGCTTCGGAAAGCAAGTGAGCTGTATGGGTGTATAAGGGAACACCTAAGGGTGGGAAGCACCGGATAAATCCGGCGTGCCAACCGGCTGAAGCCGGTGTTCCATCTAGTTAAAACTTCTTATCGCGCTTACATTTGCGCCAGGATGGCTTTCACGGTATTTGCCGGAATGGCAAAGCCAATCCCGATATTACCGCCATTCTCGGAGAAGATAAAGGTGTTTATGCCTATCACTTCGCCGTTTATGTTCGCCAAAGGTCCGCCGCTGTTGCCCGGATTAACCGCTGCATCAGTCTGGATCATGCCTTTATACACGTGTTTATCCGCGCGGGGCGCAAAAGAACGGTTGAGGGCGGAGATCACTCCCACGGAAACGCTGGGTTTGGAATCGTTCATCAGAAAGCCGTAGGGATTGCCCAGGGCAATAGACCATTCGCCGATGATGAGGTTCTTGGAATCGCCCAGTTTGGCATAGGGCAGATTGTGTCCGGTAATCTTCAGCTTGGCAATATCGTGGATCTGATCGATGCCGATAATGCCCGCATCGAACTCGCGCTTATCGGGCAGCACCACTTTAATCTGGGTGGCACCGCTAACCACATGCGCATTGGTGATGATATAACCCTCGGCATCGTAAATAACTCCGCTACCAATGGATTGCACCTGTCTCTGCATTGGTGCGCTGTCGAAGAAATCGAAAAAACCAAAGCCAAAGGGGTTGCGGGTGCGGACAAGTTCGGTCTTCATCACATTAACGCTTACCACGGCGGGTTCCACCATGCGCACGGCTTTCGTGATGGCGTTTTCGCGGGTGGCAATATCAGCTTTATTTGCCGGAGCAGGGCTTTCGGTGAACATGTCCTTGATATTGGCGGGGCGGTCATTAAAGTGATTGATCAAGGCAATGGTGATTCCGGCATTAAGCAGGACGATGGCAAGAATACCAAAACAACCTATTTTCAAGCTCTCACCTCTTTATATGAACTTCTTGATGGCGAATTCTATGGTGGAAACGCTAACCTTGGTTTCAAAACAAGGACCGTTGGGGCGATCGTTCAGCACGGCATAAACTGGGAAACGCCAGCTATCCCTCACTCCATCGGTGAGGTCGCGGTGACAGGCAACGGCGATGATCACATCGGGATGGCTGTCCAAAATCAGCTTACGTGCCAGAGAACCGCCAGTGGCAACCGCAGCGCGCACATCATACTTGCTCATGATACCCTTTACTTTGGCAATATCACAGGCACCGCACTCTGCGCATTCTATGATATCGTTGGTAATGCGGATTTTACACTCTGACTTCTGCAAACAATGAGGGAGGAGCAGCAGGATATTCTTGCTGTGAATACCGGTGAAATTGCTGAGGATGATCTCGTTGTTAAAGTTCAGAAAGGATTCCTGCATGCCGCCTTTTTTCTGCACGAACAGCTTGCCCAGCCATTTGGCAAAGTAGAAATAGACGTTAAACAGCATCCATTTGGTGTATAAGCGCAAACCCACGGGCTTTATCTTTTGGTGGGTGCTCATCAGGATCAGAATCCAGGAGCTTACCAACAAGGTCAGGAGGATAAAAAGCAAGGTGTAAAGCACGGTCTCCATGGGAGATAGCCCCAGGCTGTGGTAACTTACCAGTGCCAGGGAAAAATATAGGGTGCTGAGGATAATCAGCGACAGACTTACAAACATGGGGAATTTAATCACGGCAAGATAGTGTTCTTTCATATTAGTCACATCCATAGTTTTTCTCCGGTGCAAAGCCGAGCGCCATTTGCATAAGCGGCGGCGTCCATCAGCTTTTTTCCTTCTGCCTGAACCTCGGTGATTAGCAGTTGTTGATCCTGGCAGTTAACGGTAAAACCGGTGTTTTTTATGATTTTGGCAATGGATCCGCACATGCCCTCAGGGGCTTGATCGGTGGGCTGTGCTTTAAGGAGTTTTAGTTTGCCGGTGCGGAAATAACACCAGGCTCCGGGGGTATAAGCAAAGGCATTAATCTTATTTACCACCGCATAAGCGGGATTGTTCCAGGAGATCATGCACAGCGAGCTATCAATCTTGGGGCACCAACCGGCTTTGCTATGCTCCTGGGGTGTTTCGGGGGGGAGGGTGATGGTGTTATCATGAAATAAACTTAGCAGCAGCGTGGCAGCCTGTTCGGCAAGCCTGTTATGCAAGCTGCTGTAATTCTCGTTGGGGAAAATCTCCAGGCTCTGTTGGGCAATTATGGGTCCCGCATCCAGCTCGGCAATCAGGCGGTAGATGGTGGTTCCCGTAGTGCTTTCGCCATGCAGCAGCGCACTTTGGATCGGGCTGGCACCGCGGTATTTAGGCAGTAGCGAGGGGTGCAGGTTTATGGCTTTAGAAGGAGCGAGGAAGCGCAGGGCTTTGCCGATTACAGCGCCATAGGAAGCGGTGATCAGGATATCCGGGGCTGTGGCGGTAATATAGCTGATGCTGGCTTCGCTATTGATGTTTTCCGGGGTAAAAAAGGGTAGCCCATGCTGGATGGCATAGGCTGAAATGGGGGTGGGGGAGGTTTTTAGGTTACGTCCGGCGGGTTTATCAGGCTGGCTTACCACTAACTGAGGGCGCATACCGTGGTTGCATAGTAGCTCCAGGGCAGGCAAACCGTAGGCGGAAGAGCCGATAAACACGCTTCTAGTCATCAGGAAAACCTTCCATTATGTTCACTCCGTTCACAGCCCGGGCAGCCAGTTCATTCAGCTTACGCTTCAGTTTCAGCTTGGCAAGAACGCCGATCCTGTCTGTGAAGACGATGCCTTCCAGATGGTCGTATTCATGCTGGATCACCACGGCTTTAAAGCCCTCGGCTGTTTCCTGGATTCTATTGCCCAGGGGATCGGTGTAGGAGTAGCTAATCCGCGCAGCGCGGTGCACATAGGCAAAGATGCCGGGAAGGCTGATGCAACCTTCCTCATTATCCACTTCGCCTTCACGGCTTTCTATAATCGGGTTTATCATCACAATGGGGTTGGGCGGCACATCCTCACGTGCCCAAGCGGGGTCTATCACAAACATGCGAAAGCGGGAGCCAACCTGATTGGCAGCAAGCCCCACTCCATCTCGCTCGTACATGGTGTGCACGAGATGGGGGATGCACTCCTGCAAGGCGGGATCAGAGACATCAGATTCGCTGAGCTTGATACGCAAGATTTCATCACCATAAAGACGGACAGGTAAAAGAGTTGGATTCATTTTACGACAGGGGTCTCCGTTAGGTTCAGAATTGAGACTATGGCACTCTTCTGGAACTCCACTCTGATCTTGTTGGTGTCGTCTATTTCTACCACTACGATGCCTTTATCGGGCTTTAATGATACCACTCTGCCATAGATGCCGGAAGAGGTGATAACTTTGTCGTTCACTTGCAGGGAATCCAGCATTTTCTGCATTTCTTTGGCACGCTTTTGCTGGGGACGGATCATCAGAAAATAAAGAATGGCAAACATGGCAATCATGAAGATCATGGTGCTTCCGCCAAATCCGCCTTGAGCAGCAGGTGCTGCACCGGTAGCTTGTAATAGTATATATTGCATTTTGTCTCCTATAATCCAAAGAACTTTGGATAGATTCTTATGATAATTTGGGTTAAGACGTTAGCAAACAATCCTGCTAACAGGTCGTCCACCACTACCCCCCAACCTTGGGGAAGCTTCTGGGAACGAGAGATGGGAAAAGGCTTGGCAATATCGAATACCCGGAAAAACAGGAAGGCATACAAGCCCACCAACAAGGTATGCGGAAGGAACATCACGGCTGCAAAATAGCCGCAAACTTCATCTATAACTATGTGCCCGCTGTCATGCCCAAGCTTTAGCTCTGCCTGGGTGGAAACATATACTGAGATCAGGCAGAAAACAGCGAAGATGGGTAAAGTGTATAGCAATCCCGCCCCGTTAAATGCTGCTGCCGGAAGCAGCATGTATAGCCCGAAGGCTGCTGCGCTTCCCCAGGTACCCGGCATTTTGGGCAGAAACCCGATCCCGAAGAAAGAGGCGAGAAAGCTGTAGATATCGGGCTTGGTTAGTTTCATTACATTACAATCTGCACGTATGATTCGCGCTTTAATTCGCTCATCCACTTGCCGTATTCTTCCATTTGCTTTCTTTGGAAAATGAATTGCTGTATCTGATCCTTCACTTCTTCAAAACTGAAGATGCGGGGAGGAAGCTCTTCCAGGCGGATAAACAGGTATAACATGCCTTCGTTTTCCATCACGGCGGAAATCTCTCCCACCGGCACTTGCATTATCGGGACGGCAAAAAGTTCAGGCAATTCAGCTTCGGAAAATTCGCCTATCACCCCGCCTTCGTTCTTGGTTTCGGGATCCATGGAATACTCATTTGCAAGGGAAGCAAAGCTTTCTCCGGCGATGAACCGCTGACGGACGCTTTCCATCAGGTTGCGTTCTGCGAGGGAATCGGCATTGGTGGCAGCCACCATTTTAAGGATGTGGCGCACGCGGATTTCTTTATCACGCTTCTCTTCCATCTTGATGATGTGGTAGCCAAACTGGGTTTGAACTATCTCGCTGATATCACCAATGTTTAAGGCAAAAGCAGCTTCTTCAAAGGGCTTCACCATCATCCCGGCTTTAAAGAAACCAAGATCACCGCCCACTTCTTTGCTGGGGCAGTCGCTTTCCGTGGTAGCAAGAGTGGCGAAATCCTCTCCTGCTTTCAGCCTTGCCAAGATGTCCTGAATTTCGCTAAGCTTTTGGGCAGCAGCTTCGTTACCGGCATTCACTTCCCGCATGATCATACCCAGCTTCCAGGATACCGGCTTCACTGCCAGAGTATCTTTGGTAGCAGTGTAGAAGGCTTGCATCTCTTTGTCGGTTACTTTCACCTTGGAAGAGATATACTTGCTTACAAGTTGTTCCGTAAGTGCACTTTCACTTAGCATATCCACGTAGTATTTCAGTAAGTCCGATTCGGTTAGCTTGCTTTTCTTGAGGTCGGCAGCAAATGCCTGCTCACTGGGATAACGGGTTTTTATCTGCTTCAGGTAACGCTCGGCATTACCTTTGATGCGTGCATCATCCACCTTAATATTCAGGTCTTTGGCTTTCTGGATCATTAACTTCTGCTCTATCATCTCTACCAGAACCTCGCGGGGATCAGTATCCGGCTTCAATACCTTGGCACTTTGCATCTGGGAAAGCTGTTTCTGCAGATCAGAAAGCAGGATAACATCCGTGCCAACCTTGGCTACTATTCTATCGATTACTTCTGCACCGGCAGTAAACACTGCAAGCAGCAACAGAAGCATAACAAGGGCTTTTCTCATGCTAAATCCTTCTTAGTAATAATATATCTTATCCATGCCGGATTTGATCTCTTTCAGTAATTCCTGATACACCTGATCTTGCTTTTCCAGGATTATCTTGCGCTTTATATCTGCGCGGTAATCCTCGAAATTAGCTTCCTGAGATGTATCTCTCTTCTCTGCTATGCGAAAAACGAACCAAAGCTGGTTGTTACTTACAATTCCCAAGCCATCTTCGGCAATATTACGGGCTGCCAACCAAAAAGTGCTGTCCGCTCCGGCAGCCGTTACGAAGCCCATCATGCCATTCCTGGCTTTCAGTTCTTCGGTGGAATACCTTTGCACCGCATCATTGAAGCCCATGCCATTGCTTATTTGTCCCAGCACCTTTTCGGCACTAATCTTGTCGCCCAGGGCAATCCGCTGAATACTGAATTCTTCCGCGGTTTTCTGAAACTCTGCCTGATGTATGCGGAAATAGTTAAAAAGCTGATCTTCCGATACCTGAACTTCTGCAAGCCGTTTCGATATAAGGGCATTGGCTTTCACTTTCTTGGCTGCATATAGTATCCGCTGTTTTACGGCAATGTCCTTGGCAATATCGTGCTCATCCGCATACTTAGCCAAGACAGTAAGGTTCACCCAGTCCTCGATGTATTTCTTGCGCTGCTCTGTGGAGAGTGCATCCCATTCTCCCACCCCAAAAGTGGCTTTAAAGTTCTCCAGATATAGCACTTCATCATCCACCTGAGCCAGAGCTATGCCTTTTTCTTCTTTCCTATTACATGCAGCCAGGCTGATGATAAGCAGAACGATCAGGGCAAAACGATATCTCATTGCTTTAAAAACGGGGGTGTATAAGTGATTCTAACGTATGGCTTCTTATTAGCAGGAGTGGCACTGGAGAAATCATAGAACTCTATGGAACCCATGTTTTGCCTCTCCTGAGTGGATTGGATGGTTATCCCCAAGGGTAGTCTTTCACCAGAGATAAAGGCTTGCACCAGCGGAGTTACATCCACTTCCAGGCTATCCCCCGTTATCGTTCCGGAGCTGATAGGGGTGTATTTTATAATCTCATAATCTGCCATCAGCGGGGGGCTTGTGATGCTTACATCGTTTCTGGTAAGGTTAAAGGGATACATGCTGAAGCTGCTGATCCCGGCGTAATAGTTGTTAAGCTTGGCATGCAGCACGATAACCGCACGGTTCACGGTTAAACGTTTTATCTCCTGAGTGCTGAGGGGGCTTCCGTCATTATCGGTGAACAGGCTGTTTACCGGCACCCACTTCAGATACATCCGGGTAGCCTTACTATTGTCAATTATCCAATTAGGGGTAGCAACATCCTGAGTTTCGCTTAGAGTGTAGTTATCGGATACAGCATCTGCTTTAAACACCTGGAACACCGATTCGGATGTCTTTTTATACTTAATATTCAGCACCGGAGGAATGCTGCCTTCTGCGGATTCTATCTCCACAAAGCCATTATCCACTACCTTCACGGCAAGGTTCAGTCCCGTGCTATCGGCATTGGTTTCCCAAGTCTTTACCATATCGGGGGAAAGCTTCAGCTTTATCAAGGTGCCATAGGTGGATACTGAATCCGCCACTTCCGCTTCCGAACCGGCGATATACTCCAAATTAGTCATCTGGGCAAGGGTGTCGTTCCAGGCAGAGTTTATTTTATACAGCCTGATCTTTAGCTTGTTGGCAGTAACGGGAGAGCGTTTTACCAGCGATAGTTTTACATAGCAGCTATCCACATCCGCCTCGGCAATAAAAGCCTGACGCTGTAAACCCGTGAAGCGCATATAGGCGGTTGCCTGCGCTCCCAGATAATCCCCGGTCAAGAGCTTAATTTCGCTACCGGTGATAACCCTCAGCGTATCCGAAGGAAAACTAAAGCCATTCACAATCCCATTGGCATCATCAATTGTTTTGGCATTGGCATTACTCCAATTGTTACCGGTTAGGTTATTCTTTTTTGTGCATCCGGAGATTGCCATCATGCCTATCGAAATGATCGCTATCCAGAGTCCAAGTTTTTTGAACGAATCCATAATAATAATCCTATTAAAGAGAGATTTTGATATTTAGTGTTAGAAGTAGGCTCTGTGTATATGGGGATAATCGGTCAAGTATTTTCTTTTCTCCATACTCTGAAAGCCTTTGCAGAGGCATGGTAAATGTGGATAACTTGTGTATAACTACACCGGCATACCTGCCTTTATCCACCAATAAACTCCCCAAGCCCTTTATACACAAGTTATTCACAGCTATCCACAGGTAGTTGTGCACTTGTGTGGATAACTTTCTTCTTAACGTGGCTAAGTGTAATAGAAAGGTGGAAGAGGGGAAGGGTGGAAAGGTGCAACCTAGCATAACTTTGAGCGTGAATATATTCCTATTTTGCTGTGTGAGGTTATACCCCTGGTACCTATCCAAGGATTGTGTTTCACTTTTCCACTCTTTCACTCTTCCACTAATTCCTAATATTCTTTATCATCAGTTCCACATGCGAGCGGAATTCTTCATCTTCGCGAAACTGGTTTTCTATCATCTTCTTGGCATGCAGCACGGTGGTGTGATCTTTACGGTTATAATAAACGGCAATTTCTTTCAGGCTAAGCTGGGGAATCAGCACATTCGCCAGATACATTGCTACCTGACGCGGGAACGCCACATTCTGCTTGCGGGTTTTCTCCATCATCTGCGCCTGGCTAAGCCCATAGGACAGGCATACCTGCTTGGTGATGGCATCCAAGGAGATATTGCGCAGCTTCTCCGAGATCATATCCGAAAGTATCTCTGAGGCAGTAGCAACATCGATCTCCTCAGGATTTAGCTTGTTATAGCTGGAGAACGCCAGAATGCGGATCAGCGAACCTTCCAGCGCACGCACGCTACTGGTGATGCTATCTGCGATAAAATTGAATACGTCGTCGCTTAAAACTATGTTCTCCGGCTCTGCTTTCTTGCGCAAGATCGCAACCCTGGTTTCAAAATTCGGGTTTTTAAGATCGCAGGTAAGTCCGCTTTCAAAGCGGGTAACCAGCCTTTTCTCCAGATCCGGGATATCCTTGGGCGGGCGGTCGGAAGTAAGCACGATCTGCTTCTTGTTTTCAAACAAGGCGTTAAAGGTGTGAAAGAATTCTTCCTGGGTTCCTTCCTTGCGGGAGAGGAAATGGATATCATCCACCAGCAGCAAATCCACCTTACGGAATTTAGCCCGAAACTCCGACATCTTGTTTGCCCGGATGCCATCTATCATCTCATTGGTAAAGGCTTCCGAGGTGGTGTAATAGATACTGCAATTTCTGCCTTCCCTGGATACGAAATTGCCTATTGCCTGCATCAAATGTGTCTTCCCCATTCCGCTTTCACCATAGATGAACAACGGATTGTAGGTGTAGCCGGGTGATTCCGCCACGGCTTTGGCTGCGCTATAGGCAAAGTTGTTGTTGCTCCCCACCACAAAATCTTCGAAGTTATAGCGCTCGTTCAGCTTGGTATTCATGGTGATTCTATTTCCACTGTATTCCGGAACATCACCGCTTTCATTACTAACCCGGTGCGGATTGGTGATGAACTGAATATCATACTTACGCCCATACAGGCTGTAGGAAATCTCGCTAAGCGCTTCATTGTAATTTTGGTTTAGGTAATTAGCCGAAAACTGCGTCGCCACCCGGATCATTAAAGCCTTGTCTGTCATATCCACCAGCTTTGTGTCCGAAAACCAGGTCTTAAAGCTCTGCGGATTGATGTTCTCTTCCAGCTTATCCAGAATGTTCTGCCAAATGTCTTGATCCATAAGTCCAATCCCTATTTAACGTTATTTATCCACAAGTTTGGTTGGAGCGGCACAAATGGCACAATGCTACTGCTATCTAACTGGTATCAGAAAGGTTAGCCCCTTATCGGTTCATTCAATTCTGCACTCAGCCAGAAACTTATCCACAACTTATCCACATATTAGAACCCCGAAATGTTAAAATTCTCTCTCTTTGTGCGTTAGCTTTTTATAAGGTTTGTACTGCAACCAACCTCGCCAAAAAAATCCACTGCTTTGATTTGTCAAGCAGCTAAAAGTCAACAAAATGGAGGGTTAACTATATCAAGAAAACGTCAATCGCCTATGCTTTTATGGCTATACACAAAACTGATTAAGATCTCAAAAATGATCTATAAGCTCATTATCTGCTGCTGTATATGGATATATCGTTTTTGTAATTTCTTTTCCATGCTGCCGAAATACCTGGTTCTAAGATATTAAGCGGGCTGATGTGGGCAGTTGGTAATAAACCCGGCAGTGCCGAACCCGATAGCTCCCTAACTCATCTATATTCATGCTGTTAACCCTATTATTCAATACTCGTTCCTTGCTAGCCGATAGTGAGCCGCCCGGGATCTGACCATGATCTCACCATGATTTATCCCGGTGAACCCTCGTTTAACCCAAGTTTGGATTTGCAGCGGATGAGCAGGTAGGGGCAAACCCCCGTGTTTGCCCTCCATAAGCAGGGTCGCTCGCCGAAGCGACCATAATTCTCATTGGGCGGAACGGCATCCACCCCTACCGAAACAGCGTCCGCTTCTACGGACAAAGGGCAGACACGGGGGTCTGCCCCTACGGTAGGAATATCTCAACAAGCTTTGCCATCACCGCTTCGCGTTTACCCTTGGCAAGGGAGTGCAGATCGTAGCCTAACTGTGTATGGATGTCCAGAAGGGCAAAGAGGATGTCCGTAGCCTGGTGCTTTTGCAGCATATCTGCCCACTCAAGTGGGTATTCTTCCTTATTCCAATACAGGTTTAGCAGCTTGGCAAGGCTCTCGAGGCTGCACATTTCCATATAGCTAAGCGCATCCGAAGCCAGACATTGGTAAGGCGGATGGTTCAGCCACAGGTAGCCGAGCTGTGTGGCGATATTTTGCATGGGGGTATCGGGCAGGATCTTCAGGGTGCCAAGCTGCACCGCATCGGGAAGCGTGGCGCAAAGCTGATTGATGGAGTTTAGCACGGATGCGTAGTCCTCTCCGGGCAGCCCTGCCAGTAAATCCGTATGCAGGCGGATATTTGTGCGCTGTTTTATCTGCAGCAGGGCATGTTTTGCCTTTTCCCAGTTGCTGTTGCGTCCGCTGGCGGCTGCCACGCTGTCGTTGGTGGTCTGGATGCCTGCTTCAAAGCGGATAAGACCCTGCGGAGCGGTTTCCAGAATGCGGAAATCTGCCTCGGACAGCAGATCGGGGTAGATTTCAAAATGCACTTCGCAGGCTGCACCATGGTCTATAAAGAACTGCCAGATGTGGTGTGCCAGCTTCGGGAAGATATTAAAGCTGCGGTCAATAAACTTCAGGGTCTTAGGTTTAAGCGCAATAAGCGCATTTAATTCCGTATCCAGTTTCGCCATCTCGTCGCTGCATTCGGGATCAAAGCGCAGTTCATGGCGTTTGTCACCGGCAGAAAGGCAATAAACGCAGGCGTAGGGACAGCCGCGATAGCTTTCGTAATACACCAGCTTGCCTTGCATGGTGCTGATGTCATCAGGGTGGTATGGGAAGGGAACGTCTTTTAGTGCTATCCTGCGGTTTCCGGCGGGGCTAGAGAAGCCGTGCTCCGCCAATTCCAGAAATATCCCCTCGCCACTGCCCTGCACGGTATAATCCCGCATATCAAGACCATAGTTGCGGTTAGCAGCCTCGGGACCGCCAAGCACCATGATGGCATCCGGCATTAGCTTCTTTAGCTCCGGGACAAGCTTCTGTAAATATTCGCAGTTCCAGATGTAGGCAGAAAAGCAGATAACATCCGCCTTTGTGGCGAAAATGGACTGTAAAACATCCCCCAGGTGATCTTTTAGGGTGAAATCCCGCATTTCCACCGCGTAAGGCAGGTGGCGGATTACTTCCCGCAGGTAATAAAAGGCAAGGTTGGATTGGCTCCAACTGCTGTTTATGGCAAGCATGAGGATACTTTTCATCTGATTTATCTCTTTGTGGCTTATTATTTCTGCCACTTTTTGTGCTTGCAGCAAGGATGTCAACACAAATGCCATAAATCTGTTTGACGTGGCAATTTAGCGGTATCTCACCCATAACCTCCTATATCGCGATAGGGGGGGGGTATGGGTGGGCTTAAAGGTAGCGCAGGATGCCAATCCTGCGAAAAGTGCAGTTTTGCTTGACAGAAGATGTGCAAATAAAAAAACTCCGCAGCGGTATAATTTATCACTTAGGCAGGTCGCAGAATAACCGCACAAAGGCAGCTAATATGAAGGAAAATTACAGTTTGGCATCATCTCTCAGGGATAATCACCAGCGGGGAACCGTGGGTGAATACCTTGCGGAGCATGTAGTAAAAGATAGCTTATTGGGCTGTACTATAATAAGTAGGCACATTAAAACACATGAAATTGAATTTGATAGATCGTAAAGGAGAGCAAATGATGGATCCAATGATCATCACAAATCAGCATAAGTTTTTATCCACTGTAATCAAGGACATTATGCCTTGTTCTGAGAAGCTATATTTTCTGGTAGGATACTTTTATTTTTCAGGTTTTGAAGAGATTTATACTCAGATGAAGGATAGAGAGCTAAAAATCCTGATCGGTATGAGCATCGAAAAGGATTTATCCAATCATATCAAAGAATACTACGTTATCCGAGACCTGAACCAATCTCGTCTGGAGATCAAAAAGGATTACTATAGCTCTTTGGTACAAGTTTTCAATGATACTGATTACTTTGATTCCTCGGAGCGTATCAAGGCGTTTGAGCTGTTCCTCGGGAAAATTCATGATGGCAGTTTGCAGATCAGGAAGACCGTGATGCCCAACCACGCCAAGATGTATCTGTTTGAACACTCTGAACAGCATTCTCATGGCGGTATATTGTCTGGCACGATGATCACCGGTTCCAGCAATCTCACCATATCCGGATTGAAGAACCAGCATGAGATCAATGTAGTCCTCTATGACAAATTCAAAGCAGGAAAGGCCATCTTTGACGAGCTTTGGGAATCCGCCATAGACATCGTGGACGAACACAGCATTGATGAGTTCACAGAACAAGTGATTAAGAAAATCTGGTACGATAAGCTATATAAGCCATATCTCTTTTATGTGCGGGTTTTGGATGAATACTTTTCAATTAAGGACAATAGTAGCATATCCCTGCCCACCAAGATCACCAAGGGTAAGTATTTCAACCTACAGTATCAGATCGATGCCATAAAAAAGGCGTTGAAGGTATTGGATGAGCATAGCGGTGTAATGATTTGTGACGTTGTAGGCTTGGGAAAAAGCATTATTGCCTCCGCTGTGGCTTACAATCTACGCAAGAAAGTAATCGTGATTGCCCCTCCCCACTTGAAGGACCAGTGGGATCTGGAATACCGGGTACTATTTGAGCTCAACGCCGTTGTTTATGGCAGCGGCTCCATCCAAAAAGCTCTGGATTACAAAGAAGACAAGTTCCCCGATGAAGAGTTCCTGATCATTGTGGATGAAGCTCATAAGTACCGTAATGAAGACACCTATGACTATATATTGCTACATAGGCTCTGCCAGGGTAATAAAGTTATGCTGCTTACAGCCACTCCTTTCAACAACCGCCCCCAGGATGTCTTTGCCATGATCAAACTATTCCAGATTCCCTCTAAATCCACAATCCGCACTGTCGATAACCTCTCTTACCACTTCTCTGAGGCAGTGAAGGAATACAAGGATATTAATAAAAAAAGGGTCAAAAAGAGCATTGGAGTAATTGAACTGCAAAGCAGGGTCAGTGATCTTGCCCGTAAGATAAGATTCATCATGGAACCTGTAGTAATTCGGAGATCACGCTTGGATTTGGATAGAATCGATGCCTACAGAAAGGACCTGGAAAAACAAGGCATCCGCTATGTGTTTGCCGAACCCCCTGTCTTGAAGGAATATCCTTTGGGGGATATGGCAGAACTATACATTAAGACCCTGAATCTGATAGCCAAAGAGAGCAAAAATGTTTCAGCAGATACTACGGAGATTGATGGCATTAGCGGGTACATTGGAGCTCGGTACAAACCTGCCAATTATATTATTGACATCGAGAAATTCCGCAATAGCATCACCGATGAGCGCGTTGATGTGGATTCCATCGGAATAGCCCAGGCGAACCTTGCCAAGTTTATGCAAAGGTTGTTGGTAGGTCGTTTTGAAAGCTCGCTAAATGCCTTCAAAAAAACTCTCGAAACCATGATAGAATCCATGAAAAGCATCAAGCAATACTATACCAAGCTTGAACGAGTGCCCATCTATAAGAAAGGACAACTCCCGTCCGTTGATGACCTACTGGAAGATTTTAACGACGAAACACTATCTGAAATAAGCTCCTATGGCTTTGATGATGAGCTAAAAAAACAATTCGATAAAGGTCTGGTGTTCATCCCTGCATCAGAACTGAAACCAAGCTTCATTATTCATTTAAATCACGATCTGGAATTACTTAAGCAAATTCATCGGGAATGGTTTGCCCAGGGCATGCCCCACGACCCCAAGCTGACGAACTTCAAAACAGAGATTAGCCGTCAACTTAGCGAAGACAAAACCCGTAAGATTGTGGTATTCAGCGAATATACCGACACTGCTTTCTATGTGTATCAAAGCATAGCAGGTGACCCCAATATCCGCGCAATATACTACTCCAGCTCAGAATCGTCCACGGTGCGTAGAGTGATCAAAGAAAACTTCGATGCCTCCTCAGAGAAACAGAATAATGACTATGACATCATTATTACCACCGATGCTCTCTCAGAAGGCATAAACCTTAACCGGGCTGGAACAGTATTCAATTATGATATTCCCTATAATCCCACCCGTGTAATTCAAAGAGTTGGCCGCATTAACCGTATTGGGAAAATGCTCTTTGAAAAGCTCTATATCTACAATTACTTTCCTACCGATATCGGCGAAGGCCACATCCGTAAAAAGGAAATCTCTACTCTGAAAAAAGCCATGATCGATGTGCTTTTGGGAGAGGATACAAGAGTGCTTACAAAAGAAGAGCAACTCATATCCTATTTTCATGAGCAATACGAAAGAGCTATGCTGGAGCAAGAAGCGGAATCCTGGGATGCTGTATATCTCAATGAATACAACCATCTGCTTTCCGGAAAGCCTGAGCTGATTAAAAAAGCCCGGGAGATAGAACATCGTAGTAGATTGCAACGCACCCAGCCAAAAGGAAAAAAGGGAGTGATCGTCTTTGGCAAAAAGGGAGAAGACTTTGCCTTCAGGTTGGGAATCAATGCCAACGAATCAACCGCGCTTAGTCCTCAGGAAGCTATAATGCTGTTCCAGGCTATTGAAACAGAAAAACCAAAGGCAGTGTCTGTTGCCTTCGATGCCATCTATCAAAATGCCAAAACAAACATGTATGCGAAACAGAGCGTTTCGGCCCAAACCGGGAAAAGGGCAAAAACTCTGAATAAACTGAAAGCCCTGATTAGTGCTGCTTCACAATACAAAGATTACCTGCAAGACCTCTATACAGTTGCCAAAGAGCTAAATTCACTGCCCGATGGCGTGTATCATAGCATCAACCGCATCAATGCTGATAACCTTGTTAAGGATATAGAAAGCCTGATGAAGCTCGTTCCACACAGTTATCTGAATACCATCATCAAAAATGCTAGGAAGATTGATGATGGTGCCGAAACCTTGATTTTAGCTGAAGAACTTGTTTAGGAGATATGATGAATAACTTGTTGAGTTCTAAATACAACCGGGAAGAATGGATTGAATTCCTGCAAGCAAGATTCCTGCCTAATGACTTTAAACTGAAGAAGCAAGCTATAAACATAGTCTTTAAATCCAAATACATCAAGCCTCAGGCATATTGGATAGGCGATTGCGGTTCTCTGGATGATCTTGCTGTTATAGAGATCTCACATACATCTGAGAATGATCCCCGCATCGGTGTCTCCCGTGATGCCTTTCGCCTGATGGCAGAGCTTAATCTCAGCAGAGCTCTGTTCTTTTTTGTTTCAGATAATTCCCGTAACTACCGCTTTAGTCTGATCACTTTGGAGCTGAAGTTGGTAGGAACCGATGTAAAATACAAGTTCTCCAATCCCAAACGCTTCTCTTTTTTCTTGGGCGAGGATGCAAAAACGAAGACCCCGGAAGGCTTCCTTTTTAAACGCGACAGAATCCGCGATTTTGATGACCTGCAAAGCAGATTTTCTTTGGAAGTAGTAAACAAAGAGTTTTACAAGGAAATCCAGAGGATGTTTTATAGCTTGGTGGGTGGAAAGATCAATCATGGTAGCAAAGTGCTGGAATACGAACCTATGCTGATTCTGCCTGATTGCGTTGCAAAAACCAGGCAGGAATTTGGCGTAAGACTGATAGGCAGACTGGTTTTCTGTTGGTTTCTGAAAAAGAAGCTCTCGGACAAGGGTAATCCCTTGATCTCCGAGGAGGTTTTGTCTTTGGCTGCCGTGAAGGATTCTTACTATCACCATGTATTGGAACCATTGTTCTTTGAAGCTTTAAATATACCGCTTCAGCAAAGGCATACCCTATATCGTAATCCACTTTATGATAGCATTCCGTTTTTGAATGGTGGGCTCTTTGACCCCAGCATGCACCAGGATTTTTATGTATGTTCATCCATACACAAAATGGCTCAGACCACCTGGAGTCTCAAGATTCCCGATCTATGGTTCAGGGAATTTTTTTCCATCCTGGAAACCTATAACTTCACCATCGATGAAAATACCTCCATAGATATTGATCTATCCGTGGATCCGGAAATGCTTGGGCGTATCTTTGAAAATCTCCTGGCTGAGCTTAATCCCGAAACCGGAGAAACAGCAAGAAAATCTACCGGAAGCTTCTACACTCCCAGACCTATTGTGGAATATATGGTAGACGAATCCCTAATTCATTACCTGAAAAGCAAAACAGATATTAAGGAACCAGAGCTTAGAGCACTATTGGATTTCAATATTGAAGAATGTGAGCTGCCGAAAGGCCAAAAAATCGCAGTAATAGATGCTCTGGATGCGATAAAGGTTCTGGATCCTGCTTGTGGTTCCGGAGCCTTCCCCATCGGAATCTTGCAGAAAATGCTGCTCATCCTGCAAAAGGTAGATCCTGAGTCCATAGAGTGGGTGATCCGGCAATTGGATAAGATCCCAAACAGGTTGGTTCGCCAGGCTTTAGAAGAAAAGTTAATGAGCGAGAACTGGAGATATAAGCACAAAATGGGCATCATCCAAAACGCTATCTATGGAGTGGATATTCAACCCATTGCTACAGAAATATCAAAACTAAGGCTGTTTCTTTCGCTGATCGTGGATGAAACCGTGATTGAAGCAGAAGAAAACAAAAACATCCATCCCTTGCCCAATCTGTCTTTCAAGTTCGTAACTGCCAATAGCCTTATAGGTTTAGGGGCAGAAAAAGTAACTATAGTAAAATTCCAGAACATTATTAAGGACTTTGATGATATCCGCGAACGCTTTCTGCATGCCCATTCTGCAACTGAAAAAGAGCAGATCAAGAAAGACTTTGCCAAACTGAACAAATCCCTAATGGATACCTTGATGGGTAATCAATATCAGCAAAGTAGCTTTTTGGATGAAACACAGGCTCAGTTAGACTTTAACGTCGATAAGGATCCCTACTTATACAAGCTGCTGGCTTGGGATCCCTTCTCTGATAAGGCATCTCAATGGTTCGATCCCAAATGGATGTTTGGAATTAAAACTGGGTTTGATATCGTAATCGGCAATCCACCCTATATCCAATTACAAAAAGCGCTTGATGATAAGCTAAAATTTGCCGACCTCTACAACGATAGCGGCTATAACAGCTTTGAACGCACCGGAGATATCTATTGCCTTTTTTATGAACTGGGTATTCAAATTCTAAGCCCAGTGGGGCATCTTTGCTATATCACCTCAAACAAATGGATGCGAGCAAACTATGGCAAATCTCTTCGTAAATATCTGGCAGAGAATGCACATAGTAAGATACTCGTTGATTTTGGAAATTATAATGTTTTTGAATCTGCCATTGTAAATACCAATATTCTTCTTGCGCAGAATTCCCTATCCTGTTCTGATCCCGGAATAGCTTGCACCTTGAAAGAAGATTATCATAAGGGGGATAGCATAGCCGTTTATGTTGCTTGCCACCATATTCCTCTACCCACTTTTGATAGTTGTAGCTGGATAATCTCGGATGATGAGACCCAAACGCTAAAAGCAAAAATTGAGCGCATTGGAACTCCTCTAAGGGAATGGGATGTTTCAATTTATAGAGGTATTCTTACAGGATACAACGATGCCTTTATCATCTCCACTGTTAAAAAAGATGAACTTACTACATCTGATCCGCGTTCAGCAGAAATCATTAAACCTATCCTTAGAGGTTGCGATATAAAACGTTATAGAATAGAGCTTGATAGATTATGGCTAATTGCCACTCATAATGGTTATACAGATATCAATGGTATTAGAATTCCCCGAGTAGACATTGATGATTACTGTGCAGTTAAAAAACACCTAGAAAGTCATTGGGATAAGGTAGAAAGACGTGCAGATCAGGGATCAACTCCCTACAATCTAAGAAACTGTGCATATATGGATGATTTCGAAAAAGAAAAGATTGTATGGGGCAACTTAGCTTTAAATTCCCAATTTGCCATTGCAGAAAAGGGCACATTCATAAATGCCCCTTCAACTATGATTACTCCAGCAAACAGATTCCTTTTATCGGTTTTAAACTCAAAGCTCGGTGATTACTACATTCGTTCGCTAGGAGTTACAAGGAATGGAGGATACTTCGAGTATAAACCTATGTTCATCGAGAAGCTTCCCGTACCTGTTATTCCCAGTATTGAACAAAAGCCATTTGAGAATTTGGTGGAACTGATTTTAACCTGTAAAAAGAAAAGTGAGAATACCAAAGCTTTGGAAGATAGGATAGACATTATGGTCTACAAGCTGTACGAACTCACATATCTCGAGGTCAAGCTGATAGATCCGAAATTAGACTTAGTATTGGCTTCATTTGGATTATCTGCACAGGATTATGACCGGTTAAGCATAAAAGAACTGAGTGAAATGGAGGCGATCTGATGTCGATATTATCATTGATCATTGACGCTGTGATTATTCTGTCAGGTCTTGTGTTTGCATTCTCGTGGAAACATTGGGCTCCCAAGGTCGTTGCGTATGCCTTAGACAAGAAGCTCATCAAATACAAGACCGATTTGGAGACAGAGAAGGAAAAGCAACTCGCGGAATACGGAAAAACGATAACCGGATTCAATAAGTTCTTAGATAGGAAATGGGAAGTTTATCCAGTATTGTATAGAAGTATCATTAAGCTCCATAGTGAGCTATCAAGTTGGGCTCCAATGCAATCTTACCCCGATTTTGATAAACTAACCCTGGAAGAATTCAGCGATTATTTAGACGCTTTTGGATTCTCAAAACCGGATAAACGAGATCTAATAGAGAAGAAACAACAGGGGACTGTAAGCACACATGATATCTATACCTTGTTACCTCAGCACTTTCGTCGCATCATAGGAGAGACAAACAACTGCTTTTGGGAGCAACGGATATTCTTATCAAAAGATATAGAATCGTTATCTCAACAGTTTCGCACGAATGCTTTTACGATACTATCAGCATACCGTCACGTAACTTCTACAACTAACGTCAGAGATGAATGGGATGTAATTGAAACAAAAAACGAAGAGAATGGCAAGCTAGTTGAGGATTTATTGTGCCAAATGCGTTCAGAGTTAGAACATTGTATTTCTAAAACAGAAATCATGAGCGAGTAGAATCCTATTCTGTTATTTATGTTGATGTACTATAAATGTCATACCTCTATTTTACGTTAGGGAACCTGTCGAATAAACATTAGAAAAGACGATATCAAATTAGCAAGGTAACCCAAAATCATATTTGGGAAACAAAGCAAAGCCCATAATCCGCTTTGCTTGAAGGAGAGGATATGTACGACACATTTGTTCAAAATGTAGAAGTGGCAGGCAGAACTTATGAATTCTGGAAAAAGGTCTCCGGTTCCCCGGTTGACATTAGTTTTGCTATATTTGATGGCGATGAGATGGTTCTGGAATGCAGCTTAAAATTCCATTTGTTCATGAAGCACTCTGATCCTAACTGGATGATGGCTTATGATATTCTGGACGAGTCTATGGCCTTAGCTATGACAAAGCATTTGCAGCGTAACCTGGTAATTAAGGAAAATGAAGCTAAGATGAATAAGATGAAAATGGAACAGAAGCTTGCTGTCTTTGATGCTAAAGTGGCGAAAGAGAAAGCAAAACGAGAAAAAGGCAGAAAAAACACTTGACAGTATTAAGCCAGGGGTTAATTTGGTTATGAGGATAGCGAAACGGTTACCGACATTTGAAAGTAGCAAGCAGCTTACTTCGCAAACAGGTAGAGAAGTTATCCTGTATGTAGATACAAGATTTGAAGCAGAGTTGTTCAGCTTTCTACAGGAAAAGAAGATTATGAA
>CAYSGM010000024.1:0-1113 GCA_964430595.1 uncultured Candidatus Cloacimonas sp. | reverse complement strand
AGTTCCGGATGATAGCAGAGTTTGCCATGTCCGATAGATATAGCGATGATTTGTATGGACACGAAAAGAACTCGGAAAAGTCCCAAGACATATGCGCCATAAAGATATGTGTACTGGGAAACCACCGGATATACTGCAAGGAGTTTTTTGCTCCAAGGATAAAGAGAATAGTCCTGATAGAGCATGTGAATAAGAAAACCAACTCATTCAACAATGAGCTTAGAAGGTTAGTGGACAGATTGGGAGAATACAATTATGAATTCCAAGGATAACAAAAACTGGGAAGAGTTGTTCGCTTTCAGTGATGATAATGAGAGAACAGAGCATGAAGCTGATATGCTAAGCCTGAAGATTGCGCTGGAAGTTAAAAAGCTTCTGGACGACAAGGGCATAACCAAAAAAGAACTGGCTGAAATGACGGGGACTTCCGCGGCATACATAACCCAAGTTCTAAGAGGAGACAAGCGGATTAACATGCTTTTCCTTGCTAAAACAATGAAAGCTTTGGGCATAGGCCTAGAAATCAGTTTTAACAACGCTATTGAGAGTGACAGAGAGCTTTTGGATGAAGTTTTTGGCTTAAACCCCTTTAACATCCTGCCCGGTACACAAAACTTTGTGGGTGAATCGTTCTGTGCATACGCAGCAACGGGAGGGGCTACAAAATGATACCGCAAAATGCACCTATTCAACAGACACAATTCGCTGTATTGCAATCCTCCATAGCTTTGAATGTAAATAAGAAAACCAAACAAGTAAGCTTGGCAGCAATGCCTCTCGAAATAGAATATGATATTTACTTCAATGACGAGGTAGGACCCTACGCATTTCGGATCGTAATGACCATTAAGGGAAATGCAAAAAAAACCGTTCCAGGTTATGTCTTTACCCTGAAAGTGGGTAGTGAATACAAACTATCAGAGGATCTGGCAATAGATGGTGATGACTACAAGATGTATGTAAGCAACACGGGTGTAGCTTGTTTAATTAATGAAGCCAGGGTATATTTACAATCTCTATCTGCGTTTTTCCCATTTGGTGCATACATTATGCCCATGGTGGATATGAGAGATTTGATGTCTCAAAGAAGCGATGAAGCGAAAGTGGCAGATA
>CAYSGM010000023.1:0-29703 GCA_964430595.1 uncultured Candidatus Cloacimonas sp. | reverse complement strand
GCCTCTGGAGCTGTTGTGCACTGCCTTTCCCGAGGCTAACGAATACACCTGCCTAAGCCTGGAAATCCCTGCTTTTCATATCTTTGAGCGCGAGCTGTATGAAGAATGCGGCATTAAACCGCTGGGGCATCCGTGGTTAAAGCCTTTGCGCTATCCCGCCGGCAGCAAGGCACAGATGCAGGATTATCCCTTCTTTAGCAGCGAATCCTCTGCCCTGCATGAAGTTGCTGTGGGACCGGTGCATGCCGGGGTAATCGAGCCGGGGCATTTCAGGTTTGTGTGTCATGGCGAAACGGTGGAGCATCTGGAGATTCAGCTTGGCTACCAGCATCGGGGCGTGTGTAAGCTGATGGCAGAAGGCGATATCAGGGCTAAGATGCAGCTTGCGGAAGCCATTGCCGGAGATACCGCGATCGGGCACGGCTTGGCGTATTGCCTGGCGGTGGAAGCACTTTGCGGAGAGCAGGTTAGCCCTGCCATCCAAACGGTACGGTTGATCGCCTTGGAACTGGAACGCATTGCCATGCATTTGGCTGATCTCTCTGCGCTGGCGGGAGATATAGCGTATTTATCCGGGCAGAACTTCTTTGCTGCGCTGCGTACTACGGTGATAAATTCCTCGCTGGCGCTCTGCGGAAGCAGGTTTGGCAAACGCTGGCTGAAGCCGGGAGGGGTGAACTACGGCATTTCCACAGAACAGAATAAGGTGCTGCGGAATACCCTTAAAACAGCCGAAACACAGATAGATAACTGCTGCAAAGCACTGTTTGCCGATGCAGGAGTGCTGAACCGCTTCGACAGCACCGGCAGCTTAAGCCGGGCAATCGTGCAGGAATTAAACATGAGCGGGCTTACCGCCAAGGCTTGCGGTTATGCGGTGGATGCCAGAAAGGACTTCCCGCTACGGGGTTTGGCAGGTTTACAGCCTCTTAAGCTGGAGAGTTGCGATGTGTATGCGCGGGCAAAACTGCGCGCCATGGAGATAAGCCAATCACTTGAAATGATATACTTTATGCTTAGCACTTTACCGGATGTAAGGGCAGAGGAATTCAGCCCGCTATCTGCTCCCGCTGCCAGTAGCATGGCTATCTCTGTTGTTGAGGGCTGGCGGGGCAGGATAGTGCATGTGATAAAGACAGATGATGCCGGAAACACTGAACTATACAAGGTTTATGACCCTTCTTTGCATAACTGGTTCGGCCTAGCGCTGGCGGTGCGTAATGAAGGCATATCGGACTTCCCTCTGTGCAACAAGAGCTTTGACCTCTCCTATTGCGGGGCGGATCTATGAGGAGGAAGGATGTTTGATCTCCTCAAAGCCAGGCTTGCGCACGGCTATCAGGCTATTCCCAACCCGCTTAAGGCAGCTATTCATCCCTCTTTTCCGGGTTTACCGGCTATACTGCGGGCGGATGCACAGGATTTTACACAGGCGGAGCAGTTATGCCCCACCAGGGCAATCGGGCGGTACAGCCTGGATATGGGCAAATGCTGCTTCTGCGGAGAGTGTAGCCGGCGGTTTCCGGATACCTTTGTGTTTAACCCGGATTACCGCATGGCAAGCAGCAGCAGGGAAGGATTGATAATAAAGTGGGATGCAGCCAGCCAAGAAAGTACAAAGCCGGTGGTAGAAGTAAACGCTATGCTGCGCAATCACTTCCGGAGGTCTTTTGCGCTGCGCAACGTGTCTGCCGGGGGCTGTAATGCCTGTGAGCTGGAGCTGGGAGCTTCTTCCAACGTGAATTTTGACATGGGACGTTATGGCTTGGAAGTGGTAGCCTCTCCGCGCCATGCCGACGGCTTGATCCTGACGGGGCCTGTATCTGCCAATATGGCATTTGCCTTGGAGCAAACCTGGGAAGCCATTCCGGAGCCTAAAACATTGATACTAAATGGCAGTTGCGCCATTAGCGGCGGGATATTTACGGGTAGCGAGGCTTTAGACCGGCAATGGCTGAACACGATGCAACCTGCGCTGTATATACCGGGCTGTCCGGCGCATCCCTTAAGTATTATCCATGGCATTATGAGTCTGCTGGGAAGGGTGAAGTGATCGCCTACGGCTTCGCCATTATGATAGTTGCCCTGCTGATTGTGCTGCTGGACAGGGCAAAGACGGAGTGCATCTCACTGCGCTTTATGCTGCTTAGTTCAAGCTCTGCCATTGCATTGCTGATCGGCTATGCGGAGGTGCTATTTACAGTGCAAGCGCAGGCTTATATCATTAATCTGCCAGGCTTTATCGGTTTGGCGGAGGTGGTGATAGACCCCCTGGCTGCTTTCGTGGGCATGATCTTTGCCTTCGGCTCTGTCTGGGGGATCATCTATGCGCACTTTTACCTGAAAGCCCACCCCGGAGAGGGGATAAAATCCCACCTGTTCTATATTGGGCTGATGTTGCTGAGTATGCACATGGTGCTGATGCTGCGGCATAGCCTGCTGTTTAT
This sequence comes from uncultured Candidatus Cloacimonas sp., assembly GCA_964430595.1. GTDB lineage: Bacteria > Cloacimonadota > Cloacimonadia > Cloacimonadales > Cloacimonadaceae > Cloacimonas. The sequence goes on along the minus strand of CAYSGM010000023.1, from coordinate 27,256 downwards.
GCTCGCCTGGGAAATGATGAGTCTGGCGTCCTTTTTCGCCATATTGCACGATCGGAGAAACAAGGATACCATCTCCAATGCGCTGTATTACTTCGTGATGATGCATGTGGGTGCGGCAGTGTTGCTGCTCGGCTTCGGGATGCTTTACAGACAAAGCGGAAGCCTGAACTTCGCCTCTGTGCCGATAAGCGGACTGGCGAAGTGGTTGCTGCTGACTGGCTTTGCCTTCAAAGCAGGCTTCTTTCCTTTTTACTCCTGGCTGCCCAAGGCGCATCCGGTGGCTCCGGCGCATCTGTCGGGCATGATGTCCGGTCTGATGATCAAGACAGGTATCTTTGGGATCGTGATGGTGCTTTTCCGGGCAAGTTGGCAGCCTTTTGAAGTGTATATCCTGCTTTTTATCTCGCTGCTTACCGCCTTTAACGGCGTTATCCATGCACTGGCGGAGACGAATATCAAGCGTGCCTTGGCGTATTCTTCCATAGAGAATATCGGCATCATCGGGATTGGTTTAAGCCTGTGGCTGTTGGGCAGAAGCACCGGTAATAGTGTTATGGCAAGCCTTGGCTTTGCCGGAGCGATGCTGCATTTGCTGAACCACTCGCTGTTCAAGCCGCTGCTCTTTTACTTAAGCGGGAATGTTCTGGTAGGGACGCATACGCTGGAGCAGGACAGCTTGGGCGGACTGGCTAAGCGCATGCCGCAAACGGCTTTTCTGTTTATGTTTGGTACCGCGGCGATCTCGGCTTTACCGCTAATGAACGGCTTTGTTTCGGAATTCACGCTCTTTCTTGGTATCTTAAGTGGGTTTAGGGAGAGCAACCTTAGCAGTACGCTTTCTGTAGTGGTGGCGGGTGCGGTGCTGGCTTTTGTAAGTGCCCTGGCGCTGATAGCCTTCAGTAAGCTGTATAGCATTGTGTTTAGCGGAGAACCCCGTTCCCCACAAGCTGCTAATGCCAAAGAGATTCCGGCGGGGATGCTGATTAGTCCTTTGATCTTAGCTGCTACATGCCTGCTTCTGGGGGTATTTACTAATCTGGGTTTGAGGATGGTTATACCGCTATCTGCGGCTTACAGCATGGATCTATCAGTTTTAAGCAGCTATACTACTAGTCTTAATATCATCAGTATTGTTCTGGTTCTTTTGCTGCTCTGCTTCAGCGTTGTATATCTGCTGAAGCACCGCATGGCGAGGATAACTAAGGCACCCACCTGGGGCTGCGGATACAGCAAGCCAAGCCCACGCATTCAATACACAGGCAGTGCCTACATAAATCCGCTGGGCTATTTCCTGAAGCCGTTTATGCACAAAACCAGCGATAAACAGGTGGTGGAAGGCTATTTCCCCTCCCGCGTGGAGTATCGCGAGGAAGTTCGGGACTATATGGACAGAGGAGTAATAACCATCCTGTGCAAAGGCATACGGCGTCTGTTTAGCTACTTCGACGGCATTCACAACGGCAAAACCAACAGCTATATCACTTACCTGCTGTTAGCCCTGCTTGCCCTGCTGGTTTGGGTGTTGGGGGTACAACGATGATAGTGAGCTTGATCCTTATTCTGGTGCTTCCCCTGCTGTTTATGGGGATTATTACCAAGACCAAAGCAGTGTGGGCTGGCAGAAAGGGTGCCTCCATCCTGCAACCCTTCTACACCTGTGCCAAGCTGCTTGGCAAATCCGAAATCCACAGCCACAGCAGCAGCCATATCTTCCGCTGGGCACCATCTCTGGCGTTGGCTGCAACCTTTGTAGCAGCACTGTTTGTGCCCTTTGGAACTAAGAGCGCTGTGCTTGGCTTCCGGGGTGATTTCTTCCTCTTTATGTCGCTGCTGGCGCTTGCCAAAGCAGTGATGGTAGCGGCTGCGATGGATGTAGGCAGCAGCTTCGAAGGTATGGGCGCATCCCGCGAGATATCCTTTACGGCTTTTCTGGAGCCTGCTTTTCTGCTGGTGATCGGCTCACTTGCCTATGCCGGCGGTTTTGACTCCATGGGGCAGCTATTCTACCGCCACACCGTCAATCTGTATAACGAGTGGTCAGTTATCATAGCGGTGCTAACGGCTTTAGCACTGTTCATTATGCTGCTGGTGGAAGGTAGCCGGGTGCCTTTCGACGACCCTGCTACGCATCTGGAGCTTACCATGATCCACGAAGTGATGGTGCTGGATACCTCCGGCGTAAACCTTGCCTTTGTGCACTATGCAGCAGCCCTAAAGGTGCAGATATACGCCTCGCTGATCAGCTATTTCCTTATCCCGGAAGGCATGGGCGGCTTCATAGTAACAGCGGTTTACCTGCTTAGCAGCTTCGGGCTGGCGGTGCTTACCGGACTGGTGGAAAGCCTGATGCCCCGCTATCGCATCAGCCGTAATCTGGAGCTGGTTATTATTCCGCTTTCCATTTCTTTGCTGGTGCTTGCCGCCCTGATCGTGCATAACCTGGGAGGGATATAATATGGCAGACATCCTATTGGTATTATTTGGCGTAAGCCTGCTGTTTGCCTCCATCACCAACATGCTCTCCAGCATCGCCCGCATCCTGATCTTGCAGGGCTTGATCCTCTTCGTGCTTACCATCCTGAAGACTAACGAGATCAACATGTGGGAATTCGTCTTTGTAGCCCTGGAAACCATCGTGTTTAAGGCTATCCTGATACCCTGGTTCATCATGGATACCATCCGCAAAAACGGCATAAAGCGCGAGGTGGAGCCCTCTGTCTCTAACTTCTTCTCGCTGGGATCGATGACGGCTATCTTTGCCTTTGCATTCTTTATCGCCCTGTGGAGCGGGAAGAGCAATAACAACCTCTATCCCCTGCATTTCGGTATTGCCTTTGCCGCCATCCTGAAGGGACTGTTCATCATTATTGCCAATAAAAAGCTGATTACCCACCTGATGGGCTATCTGATCATGGAAAACGGCATCTTCCTGTTATCTTTGGCTTTGGGCAGTCAAATGCCACATGTGGTAAGCCTGGGCGTGTCCCTGGATATCCTGCTTTCAATTCTCATATCTGCGCTGTTTTTAAACAAGATCAGCAACACTTTCGAGGAAGTGGACAGCGACGAGCTTTCCACCCTAAGGGATTAAGCGCTATGCTGTATTTATATATCTGGCTGTTCCCCATTCTGGCTGCAATCCTGGCATGGAGCTTCAAGAACAAGAGCCTCAACACAGCTCTGATATTCACTCATAGTATCCTGCATCTGTTTGTGGGGATTGCTGTTGCCCTGCCTTACTCCCGCTTGCCGGAGTATCTGGGGATCGATGGCTTAAGCATCTGGTTCTTCGTTATCTCAGCCATTCTTTACTTCGCGGTGGGGCTATATTCTTTGCAGCAAAAAGGCAGCCTTACCAACCGCCAAAGCAGCATCTATGCAATCTGTATGATGGCTTTCGTGGCATCCATGGACGGTGCGAACCTCAGCCGTGATCTGGGGCTTATCTGGGTGTTCGTGGAAACCACCACCCTTGCCAGCGCCATGCTGATCAGCTTCGAGCACCGCAAGCAATCCCTGGAAGCAGCCTGGAAATACCTGTTTATCTGCTCAATTGGTATAGCCTTGGCTTTTGTAGGCATCCTACTACTGGTAATCGCCATGCCTACCGCCTCCAGCCTGGTGATAGACACCGTGCTTGCTCTGGCGGAAACCATCTCACCCTTCTGGCTAAAAGTATCCTTTGTCTTTATGCTGATTGGCTTTGGCACCAAAGTGGGCTTAGCTCCGCTGCATTTCTGGCTGCCCGATGCTCATTCCGAAGCCCCCGCCGCGGTATCGGCGTTACTTTCGGGAGCTTTGCTAAATACTGCGTTATTGCCTCTTATCCGCATGCAGGGCGTGATGAATGCCTGCCACCTGGGCGGTTTAGCTTCGCAGTTGTTTCTAACTATGGGCATAATCTCCATGTTCGTGGCTGCGGTATTTATGCTTAAGATCAAGAACTACAAGCGCATGCTGGCATACTCCTCCATCGAGAACATGGGGATAATCATGATCGCCTTTGCCCTGGGCGAATATGCCGGCAAAGCAGGGCTTATCCACACGATGGGGCATTCCCTGATCAAGGCAGCCTTCTTCCTCACCGCAGGTAATGTGTATGGCATCTTTGGCAAGAAGGATTATGACCACTGTGGCGGCTTGCTAAGCGTTAACCGGATTAGCGGCTGGCTGTGGCTAATCTGCTTTATGTTCATTATCGGGATGCCGCCTTCACCGCTATTTATCAGCGAATTCTACCTGGCTATGGGGCTGCTGCAAAGCGGTAATATCCCGGTGCTGATTGCTTACTTTATCCTGCTCTCCTGCATTGCCTACGGCTTGGGAAGGGCTTCTCTGGCAATAACGATGGGCAGCTCCGAATCCCGTTCAAAACTGCCCATAAGCCAATATTTACCTCAGATAATCTTGCTTATCTGTGCGGTGGTGCTTCCCCTGATTCTGCTTTATATAGTGTTATAACCAGATGGAGTTCAAAGGGCTGATATAAATGTAATTGCACACGCCTCGTGTGCCGACAGCCGAGGGCGGCAGTCATTACAGAACGGTGTCAATTGACGTTATTCCTCAAATTCCGTGCCGTATTCCACATAATATCTGCTGCGGTCGCTGTTAAAGCCTGCTTCCACGAAGCGTTCGTTATCGAACTCCCAGGAGTAGTATTCTCCCTTTTCGTGATACACGCAATCTTCTCCATGCAGCTTTTTCAAGCCATCGATCACGAATTTCTCGATGTCTTCCGTGTAAGAGGGGTAGTATAGAATAGCCCAACCGGTAAGCTCATCTTCGCCAATTTCGAAATACAGCTTGATCTCGTCCACGGAGAATTCATATTCCGATTCTTCATAGGGATAATAGATATGCGTTTCGTTGTAAAGCCCCACATACTCAAAATCGCAGTAGTAAAGATTCTCATCGCACGCATCAAAACTATCGCCAAAACTTAAATCAAAGAAACCGGTTTGCGCACCAAGAACGAGCACAAGAAAGCTCATAACTATGATAAACGCTGCTTTTTTCATAACGGAACCTCAGGGTATATTTAATAGATGTAGAGATAAAAGGCGTTTCGAATCTGTCAATAGATTTCCGCGATTATCCTATGAGCTCTACTGGAGCAGACGGGACGTCAGCTATTCCTTGTTTGCCTGTTTTCTCTGGCGCAGACGGGACGTCAGCTATTCCGGGGGGAGTCTGTTCCTTCCGGTTTCCTTGCTTTCCACAGCAGAATCAAAGGGGGTCTGACCATGAGCTCACCATGATTTATCATGGTGAGATCTCGGTGAACCCCACTACGAATCAGCAGCGGATAAGCAAGGAAGATGAAACTTGAAAAGGGGAAAGCCGAAGCAAAAAAATTGTTATTGACAAGAAATAAGATGTGGAAGATAGTCCTCCCAAAGACAAAACAAAGGAGTTTGATATGGAAAACTTGGTTATTAAACCCGAAACCAGCCTGCGCAGCCTGTGGCAGCTTATCAACATGCTGATATTTATCCCTGCATTAGCCTTATTGGTGCTGTTGGTATTGCTTGGGGTAGAGCCGATAATAATGGGCTTTGTTCTGATTATTGTGTTTGTGTTCTTTTTCCTTTTTCTGCTTTACGTGCCCGCCTATTACAAAACCCTGGAATACGCCATTGATAAAGATGCCCTCAGGATGAAAAAGGGCGTATTCTGGCGTACCCGCATCACTATCCCCTACGGCAAAATCACCAATCTGGATATCACCCAAGGTCCCGTGGAGCGTTTATACAAGATCAGCCATATCAACGTGCAGACGGCTGGTGCCAGCGGGGGACAATCCGGCATGCCGGCAGAGATGGTAATGTCCGGAATCGCAGACTGCGAAGCCATAAAGAACATAATTATGAGCCACATCGGTACTCCTGGAGCATTGGCAAGCACCCACAGTGAACCCACCGACGACCTCAGCCTCCAGAAAGCCATCCTTGCAGAGCTTACTGCCATTCGCAAAGCAGTAGAGAAATAGGCATCAGGAGGTTAACATGGTCTTTGTGCGCCCAAGAGGCCCCAGATTCCCTATGCTGGCTAAAGTGATAGGCTGTTTGGTATCGGTTGTAACTGGGATAGCAAGCTATCAGCTACGAGGTATCTTTCATGCAATTGCCTTTGTTGTTCTGGGGCTGCTATTTGGCTATGAGGCTTTTGCCATGGGTGTGCAACACAGAGATGTGCGCACCATAGAGCGCATCCCCTTTCTTGTTGTATTTGGCATACTTATCTTTATATCAATTATAATTAATACCAACGGAGGTCTCTAAGCACCATCAGGCTTGTTAAAGTGCGGGGAATCGCCCCACTGGGCGTAGCCTATCTCCTCGCCAATTCTTGAAATACGCTTTTCCAGACAGCCGCGGCACAGGTTGGCGTTCTCGTCCAGACATGGCTTGCCGCGGTAGAGCTGATAGTTACCTCTGTATTTAGTATCGGTGATGTTTGGCATAATGATATTAGCTCCGGCAAGCAGCCCCAGCTCCCTGCCATCCTCTTTCAGGGCTTGCAGCGCGGTGGTGGAAGCGATGTTCACGTCTTTTAGCACAATTCTGCACACGGCAATCATTTTAAGTGCCATGTCCAGATGCTCCGCTTCGTTGTAATCCGGCAGTGCTTTCGCCAGCGGAGTATCCTCGTGCGGGATGTAGGGTCCCATGCCGATCATATCTATATCTTCCTGCCAGAAGAACATAATGTCGTCCACCAAGTGTTCCAGGGTCTGGTATGGCAAGCCGATCATAACTCCCGTTCCGCATTGGAAGCCCAGCCGCTTTAGGTTGCGGATGCAGTTAACGCGGTATTCCCAATCGTGATCGGCGGGGTGCAGCTTGCTGTATAGCTCACGGTTAGAGGTCTCGATGCGCAGCAGGTAACGGTGTGCACCGGCAGCGAACCAACGTTTGTAGGTTTCTTCAGTTTGCTCGCCCAGGGAAAGGGTGATACCCAATTCGTTGTTGCTCTTTTCACGGATAGTGGCTACAATATCCTCGATAAAATCCACAAACTGAGCATCATCACGCTCACCGGATTGGATAACTACCGAGCCGTATTGCTGCTCATAAGCCCACAGCGCGGAGGCTACGGCTTCGTCTTTGGTGAGAGTGAAGCGTTCCACATTGCTGTTGCCGGCGCGTATGCCACAGTAGTAGCAGTTCTTTTTGCACACGTTGGAAAGCTCTACAATGCCCCTGAAATACACTTTGGTGCCCACGAATTGCTTCTTAACCTCGTATGCCTGCTTGTATAGCTGTTCCAGTTCTGCCTTGCCCGTAATGGACAGCAGGCGGAGGACTTCTGCTCTATCCGGTTTTATCATGATATTATTCCTTAATGTGTGATCTTACTACAATGATAGCCGGATATGTTGCATTAGTCAAGCAGCAAATTTAATTCTTCTTGACTTCACAGCACTATAAAAGATAATTGCCACATTCACGAGATAATGCCATAAAAAGCACGTACGAGAGAGGATATGAAAAAGCAAATAAATCAAGTGTACCAGTTCAAAATCACCCTGATAGGCAGCAAACCGCCTATTTGGAGAAAGATAACTGTGCCCGGGAATTACCGTTTTTGGGATCTGCATGTTGCGATTCAGGACGCAATGGGCTGGGAAGATTGCCATTTGCATATGTTTAACATGTATTCTCTCCGCACCAAGCGGAATGTGCAGATCGGCATACCCGAAGCAAATGAGTATCTGAAGAGCACCGGAGAATTTATCCGGGATTTCTTTAGCCTGCAGAATCCTGCTGCCACCTATGTATATGATTTTGGTGACGACTGGAGGCATAAGCTCACTCTGGAGAAGGTTACTCCCGAGAAAGAAGATGTTACCTACCCCCTGTGCAGCGGAGGCAAGAATGCCTGTCCGCCGGAAGATTGTGGCGGACTTCCCGGTTATTATGGGTATTTGGAGATCCTTTCGAACCCCGAAAATGAAGGCTACCAAGAGGTGCTGGAATGGTTGGGCGAGGATTTTGATCCTGAGGAATTTGAGCCGGAAGATGTGGAATTTGACGATCCCCACGAACGGCAGAAATTAGCGGGATTATAGATTAGCAACACGTTAATGTTATAAATGGTGCAGGCTTACGAAGCTTGCACCATTATTTGTAGTGTATGTTACTTTGGGTTGGGTTTGCTAATTACAATTTGGCGATTATATAGTGTACAGTCTCCTTGGACTTACCAAGTTTCTTTTGCAGTCTGCCCAGCAGTTCTTCTTCCTTGCCTTCCACGAAAAGTAAATCATCATCAGTAAGGTTGGCATAGGTTTGTTTCAGCTTTCCTGCGATTTCGTTCCAATTGCCTTTGATCGTTAATTTATCCATTTAAACCTCCTATGGTTATGGGATAATTGTCCTGCGCTATGTGAGCAAGCAGCTCTTGAGCGGGGAGAATAAAAAAAACAATTGCACTAGAAGCCGAGAGTTGCGATCAGAAGGTTCTAAAGAGATACTAACTCACCTATAGCTGAATGCAACTTATTATATTTTGCGGGCTTCCACAATTGAAGCACCATTGAGCAGGGAAGGTATTAATCATGTTCATGCTTTATGGCAAAGAATATCCGCATAATGATGCACATTTTAAGAAAATTCTTGACAGCTGGATAGACAACACCAGCATTGCACTTGCATGAAAATTCTACTGCATTTTTCCCTAATGTTTTAGCAGTGGGGTATCGTGTTGAAAAGAGAAAGGTGGACGGAGATATCAGTAATAACACTGAACATCTGGAACAACGGGTTAAAGAACTGACCGCCCAACTGGAGCAAAGTAACAAGGAAATGGAGGCATTTGCCTATTCTGTTTCCCATGATTTGCGCTCTCCTCTTCGCGGTATTGACGGCTGGAGCCAGGCTTTAAGTGAAGACTTTGCCGAAACACTGGATGAAACGGCAAAAATCTACCTGAGCAGAATACGCAACGAGACCATGCGGATGCACGAACTGATAGAAGCTCTGCTAAGGATTTCGCGTGTTAGCCGGCGTGTGATAGAATTGGAATGTGTGGATCTTTCGGGATTATGTGCAAGCATAATAAGCAAGTATAAAGAGCAAGAACCGGATCGTAAGATAACGGTTAACATCGAAACCGGGCTTCAGATAATGGCAGATAAGTTCCTGATGGATATTATGATGACAAACCTTCTGCACAATGCGTGGAAGTTCACGGAAAAGAAAGAGCTTGCGAAGATAGATATTGGCAGTGTTATTATTGACAATGAGAAAGTGTATTATGTGCGCGATAACGGTGTCGGCTTTAATCTTTCCTATGCCAAGAAGCTGTTTGGCGCGTTTCAAAGAATGCATAAACCGAATGATTATCCCGGAATTGGAATTGGGCTGGCTATGGTTCAGCGAGTTGTTATGAGGCATGGGGGTAATATCTGGGTGGAAACAGAAGTGGATAACGGTGCCACCTTCTACTGGGTAATAAGGAGTTTAACATGATTAGCAGTAAAAGAATCCTGCTGGTGGAGGATAACCCCAGCGATATCGAATTGACCACAAGGGCTTTGGCAAAAAGCAAGATATCCAATAACTTGGTTGTAAAGGAAGATGGTGCAGAAGCACTGAAGTTCTTGTTTGAAGAATGTGGTAAGAACGATCAGGATGATTATCCGGCACTGATCCTCCTGGATCTTAAGCTTCCGGTAGTGGATGGTATGGAAGTTCTTAGGCAAATCAAAGCCGACGACAGAACCAAAAGAATCCCGGTAGTGGTGCTGACAACTTCCTCTGAAGAAGATGATATCGACAATAGCTACGATTTGGGTGCCAATGCCTATATCAGAAAACCGGTGGACAATGACAGATTTATCGTGGCAATAAACTACCTTGGCTTGTTCTGGCTGCTGGTGAATGAACCTAGCTACAGATATTAAGTAACTATACAAGTTATTACGCAGTAGGGTTATCCCTGGAACGGGATAAAAGATTAGGGTGCAAGCGATTGCTTGCACCCTTTTGATATATACGGGGTTAAATGCTACTGTTTAAATATGTTTGCCAGAGTCTTAACGCTTCCTAAAAGGGCAGATGATTCATAGGGAATAACCACTGTTTTATCGCCCTGCTTCATAATCTCCGAGAAGGCGGCTACGTATTTTAATGCTACCTGGTACTGCGCAGGATCAGTGCCGGTGCCTTTCACTGCTTCGGCGATAAACTCGATGGATTTGCGTTCGGCATCAGCAACAAGCAGCTTGGCTTGAGCTTCACCCTCGGCACGGGCGATGCGGGATTGCTTTTCACCTTCAGCAACCCGGATTTGGTATTCACGTTCGCCATCGGCTTGTAGGATTTTGGCGCGTTTATCACGTTCGGCACGCATTTCCTTTTCCATGGCAGTCTTAATCTCTTCCGGAGGCAGAATATCCTGCAATTCCACGCGGTTCACCTTCACGCCCCATTTATCGGTGGCGTCGTCCAGTATATCACGGAGCTTGCTATTGATGGTATCGCGGGAGATAAGGGTTTTATCCAGCTGAAGCTCACCAATCACGTTACGAAGTGAGGTTTGAGTAAGCTTCTCGATGGCTTCCGGCAGGTTACCTATTTCATACACCGCTTTGTAAGGATCGGTGATCTGGAAATAGAGCATGGCATTGATGTTGATGGATACGTTATCGCTGGTGATCACATTCTGGCGGGGGAAATCATATACGGTTTCACGTAGGTCGATGCGATCTTCCACTTTCTGAACCACGATTACATTACCTCGAAAATCGCTCTTGTTATAACGCCAATGGATGGGGCGGGTTTTATCGAAAATGGGAATGATGATATGAATGCCAGAATCCAGAGTCTTGTAATACTTACCCAAGCGTTCCACAATAACAACTTGTGCTTGACGCACCACAATCAAACCACGGGAAATGATCGAAATCACGAGGATTGCGAACACAATCACAACATATAAAATCGGCATGACTACCTCCTGATAAACTTTGCATGCATTAATAAAGAAATCTGGATTTCTGGCAAGATAAATCTGAAACCAGTGACTTAAGGATTGTGGAAAACATTGGACTTGACAAATATCAAGATAATTGAGGTTTATGCTTAACTGGAGATTGTTGTGTTAGCAGCACGGTGTGATGCGCTCTGAACGCAAGCTGCTTAAGATGGATTCTGCTGTAGGTATGGCTTTGATGTTTGAAGATTTGTAAATAAATAAATGTAACACCTAAAGGAAGAAAACAGATGCAGATTACGAAACTGAACCAGATGTTTGAATCCCTTGCTACGCGTCCTAAAAAACGTGTGGTTGCTGCCTGGGCTATCGATCCGCACACAATCAAAGCAGTGTATGAAGCAGTGCAGATGGGCATTGTGGATGGAATTCTTGTGGGGGACGAGAAGATTATTAAGCAGGTATGCGCAGAATATAATCTCGATTGCAGTAAGCTGAAAATAGTGAACTGCCCCACGGACACAGGCTCTGCTGCCAAAGCGGTGGAGATGATTAACACCGGTGAAGGGGACTTCCTGATGAAAGGGCTGCTTTCCACAGACAGGTATATGAAAGCCATATTAAACAAAGAAAAAGGCTTGATGGATCCTGGTGCTATTTTGTCTCATGTTACGGTGTCGGAACCGTTGAATTACCATAAGCTTCTGATCTTTGGTGATGTGGCGATAATTCCGTTACCGGATTTGAATCAGAAAGTGGCGATTACGAATTACCTGATCAAGGCTGCTAAGCTTCTGGGCATCGCGACTCCCAAGGTGGCTATTATGGCTGCATCAGAACAAACCCTTCCCAAAATACCATCTTGTGCAGATGGCGCGATTATTGCCAAGATGGCTCAACGTGGGCAGATAAAGGGTGCTATCGTGGAAGGACCTCTGGGCATGGATCTGATCATCGACAAAGAAAGTGCAATCATCAAAGGCGTTACCAGTGAAGTATGTGGTGATGCGGATTGTATCCTGTTCCCCAATATTGAAGCTGGTAACACCTTTTACAAGACCATCGTCAAGCTGCTGAAGAGCGAGCTGGGTGCTATTGTCATGGGTGCAAGGGTGCCTTGCGTGCTTTCTTCTCGCGGGGATAGCGAACTTAGCAAGCTCTACTCCATCGCCTTGGCGGCAATGCTGGCTAATTAATGAAGTATCTTTCCGATATCGTTATAAAAGCCAAAGCTCTGGGAAAACAAACCCGGATTGCCGTGGCAGTGGCAGAGGATTCAAACACCATCGGAGCGCTTATTCGTGCTAAGCAAGAAGGCTTTATCTATCCCATCATGATTGGTAACCAAGCCCGTATTGAAGAACTTCTTGAAGTGCAGGGCTTCAGTTCAGATGGCTTTGAGATTATTAACCTTCCAAACGATGTAACTGCCACCAAAGAAGCCGTACGCTTAGTGCGTTCAGGTGATGCTGACGTGCTGATGAAGGGTTTGGTCGGTACTGATAAATACCTAAAGGCAGTGCTGGACAAAGAAAAGGGCTTGCTTCCTCCCGGTGCTGTAATGAGCTATTCTTGTGCACTTGAATTGCCTCAATATCGTAAATTGCTCTTTATCTCGGATACCGCAGTGCTGCCCAATCCCGATCTTACCCAGAAGATCGCCATGCTAAACTACAGTGTTAAAATGGCACGGCAGCTTGGAGTACAGAATCCCAAGGTAGCTCTTGTATCTTGTACAGAAAAGGTTTCTGGCAATATCCAGAACACTGTGGACTATGCCTTGATCAGCAAGATGGCAGAGCGTGGGCAGATAAAGAACTGCATTGTGGATGGTCCCTTGGATATCTTTCTTGCCTGTGATCCGGGCAGCTTAGAGGTTAAAGGCGTGAACACTCCCATTGCCGGCGATGCAGACATCCTCATTTTCCCTTCTTTAGAGGCTGCCAATTCCTTTTACAAGGGTCTGATGCTGTTTGCCGGAGGGGAACTTGCAGGCTTGATCCAGGGCACCACTAAGCCGGTAATCGTTATGAGCCGCAGTGAGAGCGAAAACTCCAAGTATTACTGCATTGCCCTTAGCTGCCTGATGGCGGAGGAAACATGAAACTTGCCATAGCATGCGACCATGCCGGATATGAGCTTAAAGAACAGCTGAAACAAGCTTTTCCGGAACATACTTTTACCGATTTCGGCACCAACAGCGAAGCCAGCATGGACTACCCCGACACCGGCTATCCTGCTGCTCAGGCAGTGGCTGACGGCACCTGCGAAATGGGCATCCTGATCTGCGGCAGCGGCATTGGGATGAGCATCACCGCCAACAAAGTCCCCGGCGTTCGTGCTGCCTTGTGCTCCATTACTGATATAGCCAAGCTTTCCCGCATGCATAATAACTCTAATGTACTGGTCTTAGCCGGACGCTTCACCGCCACCGCATACGCCATCGAGATTGTAAAAGCATGGCTGGAGACACCTTTCGAGGGTGGCAGACATCAATTAAGACTTAATAAAATAGATCAAGGAGAAAGGTCATGAAACACATCCAAATGTATGACCCCGAACTATATGCAGCAATCATAAACGAACTGCATCGTCAACGCGAAAACCTGGAGCTAATCGCCAGCGAGAACTTCACCTCCATGGCGGTTATGGAAGCCCAGGGCAGCATCCTAACCAACAAATACGCAGAGGGTTATCCCTACCGCTGGAGTAAGAAAACCGGGCAGATTAACTATAATCTCTACGGACGTTACTACGGTGGCTGCGAATACATTGACGAAGTGGAAAAGCTTGCCATAGAGCGCGCCAAGCAGCTTTTTGGCGCAGATCATGCCAACGTGCAGCCCCACAGCGGTTCCCAAGCCAACATGGCAGCCTATTTCAGCCTTGTAAAGCCCGGCGACACCGTGCTTTCGCTGGAACTTTCCCATGGTGGACACCTTACCCATGGTCACCCACTTTCCTTCTCCGGGCAGTTCTATAATATTATTCACTATCAGGTAAATAAGGATAGCGAACAATTCGATTACGAAGAGATAGAGCGTCTTGCCAAGGAACACAATCCCAAGATGATCCTCACCGGCGCATCTGCCTACCCCCGCAAGATAGATTTCGCCCGCTTCCGTGCCATTGCCGATATGGTAGGTGCCAAGTTCATGGTAGATATGGCGCATATCGCCGGGCTGGTGGCAGCCGGAATGCACGACAACCCCGTTCCTTATGCAGACGTAGTAACTACCACCACCCATAAGACCCTGCGTGGTCCCCGTGCCGGGCTTATCCTGTGCAAGGATGAGTTCGCCAAAGATATCGACGCCAAGGTATTCCCCGGCATTCAGGGCGGTCCCCTGATGCATGCCATCGCCGGCAAGGCAGCAGCTTTCCATGAAGCCTTGCAGCCAGAATTCAAAACCTATCAGCAGAATGTGGTAAAGAACGCCTCCGCCCTGGCAGCAGCACTAATGGCAGAAGGCTTCAAGCTGGTGTCCGGTGGCACAGATACTCACCTCATGCTGGTTGATCTTGGTCCCGAAGAACAGGGCGGACCCAGCGGCAAACGCATGGAAGAGGCTTTGGATTTGGCTGGGATTACCGCCAATAAGAACACCGTGCCTTTCGATACCCGTAGTCCTTTTGTGGCAAGCGGTATCAGGCTTGGCACTCCCTCCGTCACCACCCGCAATATGGGGATGGACGAGATGCACAATATCGCCAAACTAATCAAGAAAGTGCGCGATAATCACGAAGATGAAGCAGCTCTGGCTGCAATCAAGGAAGAGGTTCGCACCCTCACCAATAAATATCCTTTGTATCCTGAAATTCAAGGATAGCCCAGCGTTTAAGTAACAGATTAATATGGCAGCGATGATAGATTTGCCCCCGCAGGTAACTCGCATCGCTGCCTTTGATTTTGGCAGTAATGCCACCAAATGCGCCATTGCCGAGCTTGATAACACCAAGGTGAGTTACCTTTCCGAGTTCCGTATTCAAACCCGCCTGGGTGCCTCTATGGACACTGAGGGCAAGATTAGTGAAACCGCCATCCGGGCTACTGTGGAAGCTGCGGTGCAAATGATGCAGCATTGCCGGGATCTGGGCGTAACCAAGTATCTGGCAGTAGGCACAGAAGCCTTGCGCAAAGCAGCGAACACCGCTACACTCATAGAAGAACTAAGGCAGCAGGCAGGCTTGGTTTTACGCGTAATCAGCGCAGAGGAAGAAGCGGAGTTATCCTGGAAAGGAATGCTAACCGCTCTGGATAATCCCCATGCAGAAATCTTGCTGTTCGACAGCGGTGGTGCCAGCACGGAGCTTATCTACGGCAGGGACACCGCCATCACCCGCATCCAAAGCCTTCCTCTGGGAGCAGTTACGCTCACACGTGACTTCATACATAATACTGTGGTTTCCGATTCTGACTACCTGCATCTGCTTTCCCACATAGATTCTGCCATAGACATCCGCTCCACCGGTGCTAAGCTTGTTATGGGCAGCGGAGGTGGGATAACGGCTTGCGCTAAAGTAGCCATTGCCAATTCTGCCGATCTCCAAACAGACTTGCACAATTACTTTTTAAGCAGCACTGAGCTTAATCGCCAGATATCGCTATACCGCAGTTGCACAACAGAACAGCGTAAGCAAATCCCCGGAATGGAATCCGAAAGAGCGGATATCATCCTAGCCTCTGCCATGATTGCCTTAGCTATTCTAAACGCCACACAAGCACAGGGATTACATGTATGCACCCGTGGTGTCCGGCACGGGCTTATCAGCCGGTTATCTACTCAATCAGCTCCTGCAGAATAGCGATTGCCTCTTCTTTTGCCCCCAGTCCGTTTTCCGCCACAGGTCCCACGCACGCGGGACAACCATTGGCGCAACCACAGCTTTTCACCCTGTCCAATGCCGCATAAATCAGTTTGTCATGTAGCTGATAAAGCTTTCTGCTAAGCCCGATTCCCCCCGCAACCTTGTCATAAATCACAATCACCGGCGCACCCATCGCCAAAGCGGATTTATCCTCGCTGTGAATCCCCAAATCCTTCTGCGCGCACATCACGAAGAAGGGTGCCAGATTGCCGATCAGATACGCCAATGCCGCCAATCCGCTCTGGATATACACCCGCTGCTCCGCCAGATGGTGGCAGTGCGGGCATAGGCTTACCAGATTATCGGGGCTGTTCGCTTCCTCTGCACTGGGGAATTTGCGGAAGGGAACTATATGATGCACATGCAATTCGCCGCCTACACCACAGTTTCGGCAATGCCTGCCATCCCTGTCTTTCATTTGCTCCACCAAAGCGTTCCAGCCCTTGCCATAGTCGTTTGGGTCGTTGTTCCACAAGCCTTTGGCACGGGTCTTCTCCACGGTTTCCGCAGATAGCGATATCCACCACGCCTGAGTCTTCGTTACCGAGGGTGGCAAATCAAGCGTTTCCTGCTCCAATATCTCCTGCGAATAGAAGCGCAGCTTCTTAAAACCGGTAATCGTGAGGGTTACGGTCACCTTGCCGAAATGCTTCCTGCCACCGGGAACGTTCTCCAGTTGCAGCAGGTCATCCAGCGTTATCTCGGTGCGTTGCAGGGTTTGGGTAAAGTAGTTTGCCGGAATCGGCTCCAGGATCACCTTCTTGTTCTCGTAATCCAAATCCTGCACGATCCACGTCTCCCCCTGATGCAGATATATCGCCTTAGGATGCGTCATCCAGCTAACGCTTTCGGAATCCACCCATCCGATCAGATCATCCCGATACAATATCTGGAACTGATTGGCAGCGTTGCGGATACTTACATCCCCCGCCGGATAGTTACCGGTAACGCCGATATAGCGGTTCCCGCTGCGTTTAATGAGGTTTTCCTCCACCAGGCTGTGCAGATGCCCAAAGAAGTTCTCCGGCTTAAGCGCACCGAAGCTTTCGCCTTCCTGCATCGCCATTTCGCTTACCGCGCACAATAGTTGCATACGCAGGATTTCGCTGTTGTCCGGGTCTATCAGCGCTTGCTCGGGATTGCTGCCAAACAGGTATTCCGGGTGCTGGCAGATGTATTGATCCAGAGGGTTTGCCCCTGCCACCATAATGCCAAGCGAGGTATTGCCCTTGCGTCCCGCCCTGCCCGCCTGTTGGCGCGTGCCGCAGATGGTGCCGGGGTAGCCGTTAATGAATACCGCATCAAGTCCACCGATGTCAATCCCAAGCTCCAAAGCGTTGGTGGAGATAACAATGGCTATCTCGCGGTTGCGGAGTTCACGCTCTATCTGCCGGCGTTCATCTGCCAGATAGCCGCTGCGGTAACTGCGGATAAGCTCTTGGGCGCGTTTATCTGTTTTCAGGTAAAGCAGCAGCATTTCCACGCTGCGCCGGGTCTCGGAGAATAATATCGCTTGCAAGCCCGTATCCAGAAAACGCCTGGCAATGGAGGACACCTCCAGCGTGGAACTGCGCCGGATGCCAAGCGACGGCTCTATCATGGGCGGATTGCAGATGTAGAAATGCCGTTCGCCGTGCGGAGAGCCATCAGTATCCACCAGCATAACCTGTTCCTCGCACAGGGCTTCGGCAAGCTCCCGCGCATTGGCAAGCGTGGCAGAGGTAAAGATGAACTGCGGGCATTTACCATATACCTTACAGATGCGCTTTAAGCGGCGGATCACGTTGGCAAAATGCGAACCGAACACCCCGCGGTAGATGTGCACTTCATCGATAACCACATAAGTTAGCTGCGAAAAGAATGCGCTCCACAGGCTATGGTTGGGCAATATCCCCAGATGCAGCATGTCCGGATTGGTAAAAAGTATCTGGGCTTGCTTGCGCAGTTTACCGCGCAATTCGTTGGGGGTATCGCCATCATAGATTCCGCTGCTGATGCCGTGCAGACGCGGGTTTTGCTTGGCTAAGGCGATAAGCAGGCTCTGCATCTTCTGTGCCTGATCCTGCGCCAAAGCCTTGGTGGGGAACATTAGCAGGGCACGGCTGTGGGGATTGGTAAGCAGGCTGTTGATGATAGCAGCCTGATAGCACAGGCTTTTGCCGCTTGCCACTCCCGCACTTATCACCACGTTTTTGCCCGCCAGAATGTGCTGTAAAGCCTCGCTCTGGTGGCTGTATGGCTGCGCTATTCCCTGTGAGGCGAAGAGATTTACCACCGGGGGGAGCAATGCAGGGGGGAACAGACCATAAGCAGCTTCAACAGGCTCTTTGACGTTTTGGGCTACGATGGTATCGCGGGTGCGCCTGTCACCGTGGAAGTCTGCAATGAAAGTGCTTATATCGGGTGAATTCATAGGTAGCAATGGTGAATATAGGCAAGTTTGTGTCAACGCTAAAAATCAAGAGGGGATGCTTAAGGGGTTTCAAAAAAGAGGGAAAGAGGAAAAGAGGGTGTTAACAAGGCTGGAGATTTGGAGTGTTTATGGCTTAAATGGGAGATTGGGGTGGAGATTTCTTTTTAACACAGAGAAAAGCAGAGAAAAGCAGAGAAAAGCAGAGAAAAGCAGAGAAAACCAGATGGATTTTGGAGACCTTAAAGATAGATTTAACAAAGAGTAAAAGAGGAAAGAGAAGGGTTGCTTCTGATCAGGTAATCACGTTATCAGTGTTGCATTGAGTATGCCAAAAATCTCTAACATCCTGTTCTTCCACAATCTATTATACTCTTTTTCTTGTCTTTTATTAGTCACTTTCTTCTTCCTTACTCTTCCGCACTAGTTTGGAAAGAGGGTTCACCGGGGGTTGAACGGGCTTTATCCCGGTGAGATCATGGTCAGATCCCGGTCGGCTCATCTTTGGCAAGCAAGGGAGCTGAGTTGGATGAAGAAGTAATGAAGTAACGATGTGATGAGGTAATGAAGTGATGAAGTGATGAGGTGATGAAGTGAGAATATCCAGGATGGTGGTATTAGACTACAATTGGAAAATTGATTACCTGATAACCTGATCTAACTGATCAGATAGCAACCTTTCTCCTTCCTCTTTTACTCTTTGTTAAATATATTATAAGTCAGTCTATTAGCTATCATCAACGTCTCCAAAATCCCTCTGCTATTCTCTGCTATTCTCTGCTTTTCTCTGTGTTCAAAGAAAAACTCCACCCCTATCTCCCTTTAAGCAACAGACACACCTCAACTACTCGCTAGCAAAGCTGCGTAGTATTATCTGTAAGATCAATCCGTTGGTTCTTCGTGAATGTGCTTGGCTTCTTTATCCTTAAGCTTTTTCTCGATTATCTTGCCGAATTTCTCATAGACTTTGGGGTTATATTTCTTGATGATCTCCGCCACACCCATGGTGCTATCCAAAACCATTACTTTTAACCGCCAATTGGATAGTTGGGGGTAGGTTTCCTTGATATGCAGGGTAACGGCTTCTTCCAGATCCGGATATTTGGCGAAAGTTTCGGGGCTGAAAGTAACTTTCAACTGGGCAACGATAACCGCATTGATGGTGATATTCATGCCTACTTTAGGGGTTTCGCCGTATATCCCACCAAGATATTCAGGCAGTTCTTTTTCGGCAAGATGCATCAGCTTGTATAGGCGAAACGCTCGAAAACCCTGATAGCCAATCGCAGCCATGCTACCGATCATTAGAATACGTTTAAAAATCCTCTTCATTTGTTCACCTCTCTATCGTTATTAGTGTTTAAGATTCAATTCCGTATGGGATTCATATTGGATGCGCAAGCTATAGCTGTCAAGAAATATCGCAGTTTGGGATGATGCGATGATGAGGGTTATGAAGATACCTAAGCCCGCAAGATGAAGATACTTGATTGCTTGGAATGTTTTCTGCATTAAATTAGTTGATATGATAAAGCAAAAACCGTGGAGGTTTTTAATACATGCGAATTAACAGTAAACTAATACTACTGATAGCCCTCTTGATGCTTGTAACGGGCACCTTGATGGCTCAGACAGTTAAATTCACCTTGGATAAAACCAATCTGAAACCGGGAGATAAGGGGATTTTGCGTGCCACTTTAACCATCCCGGCGGGGCAGAAACAATCTTTTAACCCCAAGGAGCCGGAATACTTCTATCTGGAAGCGCAGCATCCGGATTTGAAGTTCGGACGAAGAATGGCAGTATCACCCACAGGTTACGCTTAGTTTACCCTTCACGGTGAACGCTACTGCCAAAGCGGGAGAAAAGCAGATAAAGGCATTACTTAGCTATAATTTATGTTATGACAGCGGAATGTGCAATCCCCCCGAAGAGGCGGAAGGCATGGTGAAACTGGTGGTTGAGACTGGTAAGGCTGCGGTTGTAGAACCTCCTGTTGCTGCTGAACTTCCGGCAGAGAAGCCGGAAACCATTGCCGTCCAGGACACCAGCACCCCATCACCTCTGAACCCCAACACCCCAGAACCCCAGAACTCCAACACTCCCGTCCCCTGGAAAGAAGTGTTGAAATATATCCTCTTTGCTTTTCTGGGAGGGATAATCCTGAATATTACCCCCTGCGTGCTGCCGATTCTGCCCATCCGCATCATGAGTATAATGAATCAGGCGCAGAAGGATAAAAGCAAAGTATTGCGCTACACATTGGTCTATACCTTGGGGGTGCTAATCTCCTTCGGTGTGATGGCGGGTGTGTTTATCGCTTTGCAGCAAGCGGGAGAATCTGCCGGCTGGGGCTTGCAGAACCAAAACCATGGCTTTGTGATTGCTCTGATGGCGGTGGTATTTGTATTTGCCCTATCGCTGTTGGGAGTTTTTGAAATGCATGCACCGGGGATGAATACTGCCACAAAAGCTACTACGAAGGGCGGTTACAGCGGTTCCTTCTTTGGCGGTATCTTTGCTTTCCTGATGGCGATATCCTGCACGGGACCGTTCTTAGGAGCTGCGTTGCCGTTTGCGTTAAAGCTGCCCCCTGTGCTGATGATGGTGTTTTTCCTTACGCTTGGGCTGGGTTTTGCCTTCCCATTCCTACTGATAGGGATGGTTCCCAAGGCACTAAAGATTATCCCAAAACCGGGTGATTGGATGGTGCTGTTCAAAGAACTGATGGGCTTTGTGCTGCTTTACATAGTTTATACCCAGCTTAAGACACTGCTGATGCTTACCGATGGCGATTATTTCCTTAAGGTAATCTGGTTCATGCTGATTCTGGGCTTTGCGGTGTGGCTGTATGGACGCTTCGTGCGTATGGAGCACAGTAAGCTTACGCAATGGGTGTTTACCCTCCTGCCTATACTGCTGATTGTAGCAGCTGCGGTCGTGTATCTGCCCTATAACGAAGCTGCTGCAAAAACAGAGCTGGCGGATTCCGGCGAAATGATCCCCGCACCCCATGCTCCTGAAGGCTGGTATGTGTTTAGCGAAGAGCTGTTTACCAAGCTTAGTGCCGAGGGTAAGCCGGTGTTTCTGGATATTGGAGCAGCCTGGTGTAAGAATTGCACCACCAACGAAAAGACAGTGCTGTTTACCGATGATATTATGAAGCAATTTGCCGATAAAGGCGTGGTGCTGCTGCGCGGAGATTTTACCAAGAAGGACGCCGCTCTGCTGGCTTGGATTAAGAAGCACGACCGTGCCGGAGTTCCTTTTAATGCCCTGTATATACCCGGGCAAGAGCCTTACATCTTCGGTGAACTTATTACCAAAAGTGAGATAAGCAACGCGCTATCCGGGATAGCAGGAGAATAGATGAGATACCTTTATGTAATGCTGATAGTAACGCTTGCTCTGTTAAGCTCTTGCGACCGCTATGAGCACAATTACACTGCTCCGGTAGTGATAGATTATGGAGTGGAACTATTTACTCCCCTGCAAACCGCTTTTAACCTATCCGATGCTAATGATTTTAGCCCGGTGATGGTATATTACGCCGATGATTACCTGCATTTTGGGATTAGTAAAGGCGATTGGGAGCTGGAATTGCGCACCCTGATCACCGGGATTGCCAATCCGGTGTTTGAAGTAACCATGGGTAATGCCATGCAGCAAAATGAGACTAACGCTATTGCCAATTGGAGCCTAAAGATCACAGACCCCGCATCCAAGATAGTGATTGCAGACAGCACTTTCGTGGGTGAACGACTGGTGAAGCGGAATGGCAAGTGGCTGCTAAAAGGAAACCAAATGACTTGTGAACCGCCGGTGGGAAAGCAATTGGTGATTGCAGAGTATTTCACTCAACGGAATTGTCAGGGATGCCCTGATGCAGAGGAAAAGTTAAAAGAACTTGAGCTGCAATACCCCCAGAACTTTGTTTACCTGGAACAGCATGTTAGCGGTGGTTTGGAGATTCCGGGGGATCCAACCGCTACTTATTATCGTGTTTATAGCCAGCCCACGACAGTCTTTAACGGCTCAGAGAAGTTATCAAACAGCACCCCGGTAATCCTGGATCAGTATCAGAGCCTTGTGGATAACTATGTGCTGCAGGATACTCCTATCCGCTACCAGGTGCAAAGCGTTCCCGAGGTTAGTGGCAGAGAAGTTAGCGGAGCAGTGATGTTAACACCGCTTGTTAAT
This sequence comes from uncultured Candidatus Cloacimonas sp., assembly GCA_964430595.1. GTDB lineage: Bacteria > Cloacimonadota > Cloacimonadia > Cloacimonadales > Cloacimonadaceae > Cloacimonas. The sequence goes on along the minus strand of CAYSGM010000023.1, from coordinate 4,836 downwards.
ATTGATCAGAGTGATTTGGTGCTTCACTATGTGATTATAGAAGAAGTGTCCCCTTACGTTAATGAATATAATGCAGGAGTGTTCCTTCACAATGTGGTGCAGGCAAGAGGGAGTCTCAGCCTTAGTGGAGTGAATCTTGCCGAGCCGGTTAGTTTTAGTGTAACCGCCCCCAGGGATTTACCCGAGGATATCCGCCTTATTGTCTTTGCCCAGAAAAGACCCACCTCCTTCAAGAATAACGCTACGATATATGGTGGATTGGATGTGCCGCTATTAAGCAAGGGAGCTAAATAATGAAAAAGATGCTTTTCTTACTATCTATCCTGCTGCTGTCCTTAATGTTGCATTCGGAAGCAATGCCGGATTTCAGGTTGCTTGACGAAACAGGTAAAAACGTTAATCTGGAAAGCCTGCTCGGCAAAGGTCCCGTGCTGCTGGATTTCTGGGCGGACTATTGCAGCCCCTGCAAGCTTGCCATGCCATATTTACACGAGCTTGCCCTTAAATATGATTCCCTAACCGTGGTGATGGTTTCCATCGATGCCCCCAAAAGCCAGATGAAGGCAAAGAACTATCTTAAGAGTAAGAACTTTAAGTTTATCACGCTGTTTGATGCGGAAAAGAGCCTTGCCAAGAAGCTGAACGTTAGCAATCCCCCTCACACCTTTATCATGAATAGTGATGGCGAGATTGTGTATTCGCACATAGGTTTCGAACCGGGAACAGAGAAGCTTTACGAGCAGCATATCCGCAGTATGCTAGGCTTGGAATGTGAGGCAGAGTAAATGCACAAACGGATAATCTTACTCCTGCTCACCTTGCTGCTAATTAGCTTGTTACCGGCACAGAACACCTTGTCTATAAACGGATTGAACGAAGCTCAGTTCGTGTATCGGACTGCGGTGGATTCGCTAAATGCCTATTTTCGGGATAGCTTTGCGATAAACCTCTCCTACCGCAACTTTGGCTTTGGCATAAAGTATATCGCCGAGCTCCCCAAGTATTCCACCCAGCAGGCAGAGCTTGTGGATGAGCTGAACCCTAATCAGCTTGAGCTTGGTTGGAAAGAGCTTTACGCATCCTACACCAAAGATGCGTTTTATATCCATGCCGGAACCATGGAAGAGAGCTTTGGCAACGGACTAAGCTTCCGAAGCTATATTGATCCCGAATTTGATGAAGATCACCGCCTCGATGGCTTCCTTTTAAAATATGACGATGCCTACACTTTTAAAGCCCTTTATGGGGCTATAGAAAGCCCTGAGAGCATCGGAAACTACGATTTGGCATACGGTGCCGATCTGCTGTCTCCTGCGCTGTCCGGCGTGCGCTTTGGCGCATCTGCCGTCACCTACCGAACTCAGAGTGCCAATGTTTACAATCAGCGGGATATCTTCTCCGGCAGGATGCAAATCAATTGGGCTAATCTGGAAGCATATACGGAATACGCAAGCAGCGAGACCTATAAGCAAACAGGGCTGCCAACCGGGTATGGCAGTGCTGTATATGCCAATGCAGACTATAGTTTGGGCAGGCTTCAGCTGGGGGCAGCTTACAAGAGATATGATGATTTTCAATACCGGCTGCACGATCTGGCAATGGCAAATAACCACAATGAAACTATCTCTGATGCCCTTCCCACCGGCTTGGACGAAGAAGGCTGGCAAGCCCGCGCCGCCTTATCTGTTACCGAATGTCTTAGCTTAAGTGCAGACTATGCAGAAGCATGGGACAGCCCCAAGAACAAGCAGATGAACGATATGTATGTTGCTGCGGATTGGGCTAAGGACAGCTCGCTTTTGAGCGCTTCCTACTCGCATGTGGAAAAGGTGGATGAGGCAGGCAGCTTCTGGCAGAAGGATACCACTCCTGCATTGTCTCTGGGACTGCCGGTCTTTGCTAAGCAGGTGTATGTGAAAGCAGAGTTCAAGATTGCCGAAAAGCAGATTTATGCCTATACTTCCGAGCATTATGAGCCTAAGATTCAAGCCGACCTCAGCTTTGGCAAGCTTGCTCTTTCGCTTGGTGCGCAAAGCAACTGGATAGATTTTGACGCAATCATGGACAGCCGTTACTGGGCTGCCGTGGAAGCCAAATATCCTGTCGCCAGCCACAGTGATATCACCCTCTTTGCCGGCAAGGAAGCCGGTGGCAAGGTTTGCCGCAACGGTGTATGCCGTTATGTATCCGCATTCCAGGGTGTTAAGGTGGAGCTTTCCACCCGTTTCTAACCTAACAGATAAGGAGAATTATTATGAAATACATCGTTTTGTTACTTGCCTTGTTGCTGGCAGGCTTGCTTTCCGCAAATCCCGATTATGTCCCCTACACAACCATGGCGGAGGAGTATGGCTCCAGTACCTGTGGTGGCTGCGCGGTTGCCTGGGAAGGATTGCAGGTTCCCTTAGCCCAAACTCATAATGGTGAGTTCTTTGTTGCCAAATTATACACCCAAAGCGGAGATTTGACCAATCAGGCTGTTTTGGATCGCTTCGATTATTATGAAGTAATGGGTATTCCCGCAGTTATCTTCAATGGTAAAACCAGAGTAAACGGCAGCGGTGACGGCATTGCCGACGGCAGCATGTATCACCAGGCATTAAACCAATACCGCTACAGCTCTTCTCCCCTGGAGATGGAACTCACCAGTTTCTCCAATAGCACCGGCGTATTCAGCGGACTGATCAGAATGATATCCCCCACCGTGAACATAGTGGGTGCAAAAGTGGTATATTATCTGCTGGAAGATAACATCACCACCTCAGAAACCCAAGTTGTGCGCAGTGTTCTTTATGATGACATAAACCTTAGCGGAGCCGGAGCCACTCAGGCTTTCAGCAAAACTTTCAGCATCAGCCCCTCCTGGAATGCTGCCAACCTGTGGGCAATAGCGTCCGTGCAACTGGCAGACAGGGCAATTCTGCAGAACCTTTCCACCCTTCCCCTCCCAACTTATAACCTCAGGGCAGCCATGGACTGGAACAGGAACATTCTGCAGCCACCCAGCGTGCAATTCTATACCTCCCTGCCTTTCTGGCTTTACAACCTGGGGCACACGGATAATTATACTACCCGGATTGTAGTGGATTCTGCCCCTGAGGGATGGTATTTTAACTATTGTGATGAAGATAACAACTGCTACGTAGGCGATATGGAAGTCCCGCTTAGCCTGGGCAGTGGCGATACCAAAGCCTTCCACCTGAATCTGATCATCGGCACACCCGGAGTAGCCAATTTCCGCTTCGTGGTATCCTCTCCCAATATCGGCACCTACAGCATCCCCTTCCGCTATGTAACAGAAGGCTCTGCCAATAGCGATGATACCTTAATCGCACAGCCCTTCCGCCTTGGCAGCATGTATCCCAATCCTGTGAAACTTAACGCCGAGATTATGCTTAACAGCAACAAGAGCAGCAACGGTGCCAATATCGATATCTTCAATCTGAAGGGACAGATAGTGCAAAGCATATCCACCCCCAGCCTAAGCCAGGGCGAGAACCGCATTGCTTTTAGCCCCGATGCAAGCCTGCCCAACGGAGTGTATTTCTACAAAATCTCCGGCTCAGATACCCCTGCACGCAAGTTCATCATGATGAAATAAACCTGTCTCTTTGCGGTTGGAGTTCAAGCGGTTTATCCCAAACTTAGATTTGCTTGTAACCGCTTGGACTCCAACATCGCTTATCTGCCTAATTCTTCTCCCCGCCAAGCTTCTTGAAAATAACGAAGGAATAAGGAAGCGGGAATAGCAAGATCAGCATCGCCACCACCCCGCTTATCTGCTGGAAGGCATTGTTATTAACCATCACAAAACCTTTCGCAATCATAATCAATCCGCTAATCGCAAACATCCAGCCCCCCAGGCGGTGCGTCTGTTGCCACACATCGTCATTAGCAAGCGTCCACGGCGTTTTAATGCCGATGAAGAAGTTACGCGGTGTCTTTGGCATCAAGTTGCCCAGAAAGATAAGCATCAGCCCAATCAAAATCAGGAAGAACTGTATCCCGGGAATAACGCCAGTTTGCGCCAGATATAACGAATACACACTGATCAATGCAAAAAACAGCACCATCACCAGGGTTAGAGCCGGAAGCAGCCGTTCAAAGCGTTTCTCGTATTTCTTATACCAGGGAGAATACCATGGCATCAGGAAGAACAGCAGGAACATCCCGATGCTTAAGCCAGTCCACATTAGCAGGGCTGTTGTTTTACTGCTATAACCATCAATCTCGTTATTAATATTCCAGTGGGAAGGCACTTGGGCATCTGCGGGCAGGCTGTAGGCAAAATAGCCCAAAACTATCAGGTGCAGCACTATTACCGCCAGAGACCATTTGAAATTACTTAGTCGTTTCATCTTTAACCTCGCTTTTATCTATTACTTGCATTATCCAACTGATGATATCCTCAAATACCGATGTGTTTAGAGAATAGTAAATATACTGTCCGCGCTTCTGGGCGAAGATAAGATCCGCCGTGCGCAGAGTCTTCAGGTGCTCGCTTAGTGCTGCCCCGCTGAACTCAAAGTGCTGCCCAATCTCTCCCGGAGTAAGGGTCTGATGCTTTTTCAGCAGCATCAGTATCTTTCGCCGGTTAGGGTCTGCTATGGCTTTGAAAAAGGAATCTGACATCTCATGTCTCCCATAAGTATTTAACTAAATGCCTAAATACTGGGGCAGGTAAAAAAGTCAAGAGAATTCTGTGATTAGTTAGCAATTTACTGAGTGTGTGCCAGTAACATCAGACGCCCTCGTCTGATCCTGCGTGTCCGGAATATCATACGTCCCGTGTGATCCAGCGGTACCACTTCAAATTAGATACTCACTCATATCAGC